>JAJTBM010000148.1 GCA_021286885.1 Rhodocyclales bacterium | reverse complement strand
CATGAGCAGGATTTTTCTTTACGGGCTTTTACCTTTCATGACCTCCCTTGGCGTCAATCCGGCGCCTTTTGGGCCGCCAAATTGCTCAGGGAGTCGCATTGCAGCAGGGTGCTGAAGCATCGGGCACCCATGAGGCAATCAGCGCAGTTCGAGCAGTTCGAGTCATTCAAGTAATCAGGCACGTCATGAAAGGAAAGACATCATGGTCAGCAGTGTAAGTGGCTACAGTACGTATGCCCGGCCCGACCCGTCCGAAATGGCAAGCAAGCTGTTCTCCAAGCTGGACAGCAGTAACAAGGGCTATCTGGAAGTCAGCGACCTCCAGGCCGCGCTGCAGAAGGCCAGTGGCAGTAGCAGCGCTACGTCTTCATCCAGCAGCGTGAGCGATGAAGCCACCCAGATGTTCAAGGCCTTGGATTCGGATGGTAACGGCCAGGTCACCGAAAGCGAGTTCTCCAGCACCCTCCAGAAGCTGGCGGCGAGCATGCAGGATCAGGCCGTGCGTGGCCAAGTCCATGGCCACCATGGGGGTGGTCAGGGCGGGCCCCAGGGGGCGGGGGGCATGCCTCCGCCGCCGCCCAAGGGGGATGGCGATGGGGATGCCGATGATGGCTTCACCAAGGATCAACTCACCAGCCAGCTCCAGTCGGCCAGCGCCACTTCCAGCACCTCCAGCACTTCCAGCAGCAGCGGTACCAGCAGCACGAGCAGCGCCGATGATGCCCGTACCCAGCTCATCTCCAGCATCGTCAGCAATTTTGACAAGGCGGATACCAACAAGGATGGCAAGGTGAGTGGTGCCGAGGCCCGGGCCTATGCCGAGTCGAGCCGCAGCTCCAGCTCCAGCAGCACCGGCAGCAGTGCGGATAGCACGGCGGCGGGGAGTACCGGCAGTGCCTCGGTGAGCCAGCGCCAGGAGGCGGCCCTGATGCATCGCATCATGAAACTGGCCCATGCCTATGGCACCGATAATTCCACCACCGCCACCCAGGCGGCCAGTTCGGGGCTGTCGGCCATCGCCTGATCTTTGACGCGCAGGGTGATGACGGGCCGGGCCCCAGGGCTGCGGCCCGTTCTACTCGTGGTGATGAAAAGCGGTGGTGGTGGGGCCGATGCCGGATTCCTGGTATTCCACATCCCCATCCCGGGCCCACACGTAATGGGATTGCTCGGCGGGGGCCAGATAGACCGCGCCGGTGGGAATCGCACGCACCCGGGTTTCGTCGAAAATGCTGCCAAAACCCACGAACACGGTGCCCTTGGTGACGGTGGTGATCCGGTCGTCCGGATGGGTATGGACGGGGATGCGGGCGCCTTGGGCGAGTTTCACCCGCAGGATGTAGGGGCCGGGCTGCTTGTCGCCCCCCAGCACCCAGGCGATTTGCTGGCCCGGGTTGCCGGGGCGCGCTTTCCAGACAACAGCATCGGCCAGGATGGGGTGGGGGCCGTCGTCTTCGGGTTCGGCCTCGGCTGTGGGCGCGGGGGCAAGGGCTGTGGGGATGGCTGGTTCTGGCGATGCCGCCGGGGGCGTGCTGACCGGGGCTGCCGGCGGGGTGGGGGCATCGGTCGCCCGGACGGGCAGGGCCGCCAGCAGACAGGCGAGCATCATGGCAGTTTCTCCGGGACGGCCCAGGCCGTCGGGTGGGGGAATATGACTCGCAGATGAGGCGCCAACTTAGCGGTTTTCAGCCGGTCTGACCAGTCTTGAGCCGCCCCGGGCGTGCCTCTTGCCACTGGCGCGCCCATTGCCATGCGGCCACTAGGGCGAGCAGCCCGGCCCCGGGCAGGGCCAGCTGGTTAAGGCGTGCCCAGCCCCAGGCATCCACCAGGGGCGCCGCGCCCAGGGTCACCAGCCCCATCAGCCCGAAGCAGCCCATGTCGTGCCAGGCCTGGAGCCGGGCCCGGCGCGGGGCATCGGGGTGCTGGCCGATCAGGCTGCTGGCGCCCACGTAGAGCAGGTTCCAGCCCAGCCCGAGCAAGGTGAGGGCCAGCTCAAAGGCCGGCAGCGTGCTGCCTTCCAGATTGACACCCATGGCGGCCCCGTTGAGCAGCGCCCCGGCCAGCAGCACCGGCCAGGCGCCCCAGCGGTCGATGAGCCGCCCGGTGATGAGGGACGGGGCGTACATGGCCACCACATGCCATTGGATCACCCGGGCGGTGAGCCCGAAATCCTGGTGCCCGGCGCACAGCATGGCGATGGGCGTTGCATTCATCAGCAGCCCCATCAAGCCATAGCCGCCAATCCCCAGGAGCAGCACAGGCCCCAGCGGGTGGGCCGGGCGGAGCCGTGCCGATGCGGCTGCCGGGGCGCCCCCGGCAGGCTGGAAATCCAGCCGCCCCAGGGCCAGGCCCAGCAACAGTACCGGGGGCAGCAGCAGCCCGTAGCCATACAAAAAGGGCAGATCCTGCCCGGCGCTCCAGGCCGCCAGCCAGGGGCCGCCCCAGGCGGCCAGCACCCCGCCCAGCAGGGTGAGGGCCAGGGCCCGGTTGCGCTGGGCCGGGGCCACCCGCTCGGCGGCGGCAAAGCGGTAGCCCTGGCCTACGCCAATAAACACCCCGAGCAGCCCGCTCGCCACCAGAAACAGCCCCAGGCTGTGAAGCATCAGGGCGAGGGCGGCCAGGCCCAGGCCCAGGGCCCCCAGCCCGGCGCCGCCCAGGAACAGCATCGCCCGCCCGTGGCGCAGCCCCAGCCGGGCCGCCAGGGGCAGGGTCAGCAGCGTGGCCAGGCTCTGGAGGGCGAGGGGCAGGGTGGCTAGCCCGGGGCTGCCCAGCTGGAGCCCGATTCGGGCGGAACTGGCCAGCAGCAGGCTGCTGACGCTCATCATCAGGGCCTGGGCGGCGGCCAGCTGGAGCAGGGGCGGGGGGCGAAAGCGCGGCATGGGATCTCTCCAAAGGGGTTCCAACTGGTGCAGCAGGAAGGGCGTAAACACAACTTGTCGGTCTTCATGCTCCGGTTTACGCTGTCTGGCGTAAATGACCTTAAACCCACTTTTTCTGCCATGCACGCCCCAATCGAAACCCTGTCGGTGTCTTTTCTGATCTATCCCGAATTTCAGTTGCTGGATTTGGCCGGGCCCCTGGCGGTGTTTGAAACCGCTGGCCACCTGGGCGGGCGCCCCTACCGGCTGAGCACCCACGCGGTAGGCGGTGGGCTGGTGCGCCCGTCCTGCGGGATTCCGGTCTTGAGCGAGCCCCTGGAAGCCCTGGCCACCCAGGCGCCCGATACGGTGCTGGTGGTGGGCGGCTACGGCTCCCGCCAGGCCATGCAGGATGGGGCCTTGCTGGAGGCCCTGCGCACCCACGGAGGCCGCGCCCGGCGGGTGGGGAGCGTGTGCTCGGGGGCCTTTGTGCTGGCGGCCAGTGGCTGGCTGGATGGGCGGCGGGCGACCACCCATTGGGCGCGCAGTCAGGAGTTTGCCCGGCGTTTTCCGCAGGTGCGGTTGGAGCCGGACTGCATCCATGTGCAGGATGGGCCGGTCTGGACCTCGGCTGGCATCACCGCCGGAACCGATCTGGCCCTGGCGCTGCTGGCGGCAGACCAGGGCGAGGCCCTGGCCCGGGCTGTGGCGCGCCAGCTGGTGGTGTATTACCGCCGCCCCGGGGGCCAATCCCAGTTTTCGGCCTTATTGGAGATGAGCCCCAGCGGCGGGCGCTTTGCCACCCTGCTTGACCACATCCGCCAGAACCCCGGCGCAGCGCTGGACGTGGACAGCCTGGCCGAGCACTGCCACATGAGCCCGCGCCATTTTGCCCGCAGCTTCAAGGCCGAGCTGGGCATCACCCCGGCCCGGGCCGTTGAGCGCCTGCGCATCGAGGCCGCCTGCGCGGCGCTGGAAGAAGGCGGCCTGTCGGTGAAGGCGGTGGCCGAACGCTACGGCTTTGGCGATCCCGAACGCCTGCGCCGAGCCTGCCAGCGGGTGCTGGGGATTTCGCCGGTGGCCTTGCGCCGGGTGTGAATGCCCGTACATGCAAACCTGTTCGGTTGATGGTGTTTGCAAGTGATGGGTGAAATGTAAAAAAGTTAATTATTTACGCATTTTTGTAAGAAAACTTTTTAATTTGCGAATGGGGTATGTCATTCGGCATATGTCTTTAGTTGTTCAGAATGCAGTCTCACTTAAACAAAATATTTCAGGAGAACAGCATCATGAATAACACCATTCGCTCCATGGCTTTGGGTCTGGGTTTTGCAATGGCCGGCATGGCAGGTTCGGCCCAGGCAGCCACTTGGCAGCTGACGTATGAGGCACCGGGGGTGGTCAACACCACCTCCACCTTTACCAGCTATGGCGTCGAGACTTTCGACGGCTTGGCAACTGGAACGCAAACTTACACCAGCACCTATGGCGGCTCACCGTACTCCGGGACTTACAGTCAAGTGCAGGTGCTGGGGTTTGACCAATACGGCGGCGCAGGTGGAAGTGGAAACTATGCCAATGGGAATGTTTCGGGCTATAAGCTGAGCCTCGCGACCGATGTCAATTACTTCGGTTTCTGGCTGTCTGCCTTGAATACCGGCAATGTGCTCACATTCAAGCAAAATGGGCAGGTGGTGGGGGTTTTTGATGCAGGCAACATCATCAGCGCAGCCGTTCAGTCCAACCCGGCGTATAAGGGCAACCCTGCAGGTCTCCATAAGGGGGAGGTCATGAATGCTGAATATGTGTTTGTGAACTTTTACCTCACCGATGGCTATTTTGATGCGCTGAGCTTTGCGACGCCTTATGGGACTGGCTTCGAAAGCGACAACCACACCGTTGGTATCTACGCCACCCAGAGTGGTACGCCGGTGAGCGTGCCCGAACCCGGCATGGCGTCCTTGCTGGCCTTGGGGCTCGCCTCCATGGGGGCCCTGCGTCGGCGTCAGCGGGCCTGAGGCCTGACCTGCGCACTGCAAAAATCAAACATGGGGGCTTCGGCCCCTTGTTTGTTTGTACCTTGTGTTTGGGTGAGCCGGGGCCGTGATGTGATGTGTATTGCTACCCGGCATCCACCCCGTAGCGCGCTTCCCACCAGCTGCGCGCCGCCGCCAGTACGGCCAGATCCCGGGCGCGGCCCTTGGCGTTGGTGCTCTGGGCGATGAGGGTGCTGGCGGTATCAAACCCGGCCCAGCGGGTGGTGCTGGTTTCCCATTCGGGCGTGCCCTGGGGGCCGGCCACTTCCATCATGAAATACACATTGCTGCTCAGCCCGCTGTGGAACACCCCGGGCAGCAGGTCGATGATTTTGGCCGGATAGCCGGTTTCTTCGCGCAGCTCCCGCAGGGCGGTGGTTTCCGGGGTTTCGCCCTTGTCGGGCTTGCCCTTGGCGAAGGTCCAGACATAGCCGTCGAAGTGATTGGCCGGCTCCCGCAGCAGCACTTCGCCTTCTGGGCGGATCAGCACGCCGCCGTAAGCCTGGGCCGTGGGCACCTGCCAGGCGGGTGCTGCCGGAGCAGCGGCGGGAGCGGGCATGCGCTGCAACACATGCAGGATCTGCTGCTCGGCCGGCCCCAGCACATCGGCCAGGCTGACCTGATCCAGGGCCGCCAGAAACGCCTCCAGCGCCTTGCCCAGCACGCCTTTGAGCCGGCAGCTGGTGGTGAGCAGGCAGCGGCTTTGCTCGCCAAAGCATTCCACCAGCACCAGATCGGTTTCCATCTGGCGCACCACATCGCCTACCCGGATTTCGGTGGCCGGGCGGGCCAGGCGCAGTCCGCCGCCCTTGCCCCGCACGCCCTCGGCAAAGCCACTCCGAATCAGCTGATTCACCACCTTCATCAGATGGCTGCGGGAGATTTCAAAGCGCTCTGCAATTTCCTGGATGGTGGGCAGGCGCTCGGGGTTGGCGCCCAGATAGATCAAAACCCGCAGGGCGTAGTCGGTGTGCTGGGTGATGTGCATGGCCGCAGGCGTGGAAGCGGAAGAAGGGAGCTGCCGATTATAGGGGATTTCGCTAAAGATGAATTTTTGTTGACTCTTTTAAAGATGGTTTTAAAATTCATCTTAAAGAGGCGAAACGCCCATCTTCAGTGCAAGCAACCCCCAGCCCTTCAGGAGCCCATCATGCTATCCACCAGCGCCCGTCCCATCATCGAAGCCACCGTGCCGGTTCTGCTGGCTAATGGCGAAGCCATTACCCGCCACTTTTACAACCGGATGTTCAATGCCCATCCGGCGCTGAAAAACCTCTTCAACATGGGCAATCAGGCCGTGGGCGAGCAGCCCCAGGCCCTGGCCCGGGCGGTGTATGCCTTTGCCGCCCACATGGATAAGCCGGAAGTCATCGGCCCGGTGCTGGACCGGATCGCCCACAAGCACGTGAGCCTGGGCATCACCCCGGCCCAATACACGATTGTGGGCCGTCACCTGCTCGCCTCCCTGGGTGAGGTGTTGGGCGAGGCCGTCACCCCGGAAGTGGCCGCTGCCTGGGATGAGGTTTACTGGCTGATGGCCACCGAACTGGTGGCCCGGGAGGCGCGCCTCTACCAAGAACGCAACTGGCACGCCGGCCAGCCCTGGCTCGAAATGGAAGTGGCCGCCCGGGAAGCGGTGAGCGCCGATGCGCTCGCCTTCACCCTCAAGCCCCTGGAGGGCCAGCCCGTGCCCGACTTTGTGCCCGGCCAGTACCTGAGCGTCGCTTTGCCCATTCCCGAGCTGGGCCTCACCCAGGTGCGCCAGTACAGCCTGTCCAATGCCCCCGGCGGGGCCGGGCTGCGCATTACCGTGAAGCGGGTCGCCGCCACCGCCACCACGCCCGCCGGGCAGGTCTCGAACCGTCTGCACGCCAGCCTGCAAGTGGGTGATCTGCTGCGCGTCGGCCCCCCGGCAGGCGATTTCCAGTTGAAGGACGGCGGCGCCCCCGTGGTGCTGATCAGCGCCGGGGTGGGCATCACCCCCATGCTTTCCATCCTGAATCATCTGGCCCGCCACCAGCCCGGCCGCCCGGTGGTGTTTGCCCACGCCGGCACCGATGCCGCCCACTACGCCCATCGCTTTGAAGCGGAAGCCCTGCTCGACGCGCTGCCCCAGGCCGCCTATCACCTGTGGCTCGAAAACCCCGCCGGCGCCCCCCAGGCCCAGCCGGGCCGGATGGACCTCGCCCAGCTGCCCGCCCAGCCTGCCGATGCAGATTACTACCTGTGCGGCCCGCTGCCCTTCATGCAGGCCCAGCGCCGCACCCTGCTCGCCCGGGGCGTGGCACCGGCCCAAATTCACTACGAAGTCTTCGGCCCGGA
>JAJTBM010000147.1 GCA_021286885.1 Rhodocyclales bacterium | reverse complement strand
CTTGTCGCCGGTTTGGTCGGCGGTGAGGCGGAGCAGTTCTTCGGTATCGGCCACAACGGCCTTGAAGTCGGAGACAAGCTTTTCGTTGGCGGTGTTCAGGTCGCTCATGGGGTTCTCCTGGTGCTGGACGGCTACGGGAAGGCGAAAGCCTGGGTTGGGTGATGTGCGGGGCGCAGGGCGGGGGCCGCGTCTGTGCTCCGAGTCCGACTTGAGGCTAGTCCCATTTGTTCCGCATGGCAACGGAACAAATGGGACGGGGCCTTTAATTGCGCGGGCTGTTGCTTTCGGGCAACGGCTGGCGGCGCAGACGGGCGTTGAGGCGGGCGAGCAGGCCTTCGGCGTCGTCCACGTAGGTGTAGACCGCCGGTACCACCAGCAGGCTGAGCAGGGTGGAGGTGATGAGGCCGCCGATCACCGCAATCGCCATGGGGGAGCGGAAGCTCGGGTCGGCGCCCATGCCCAGCGCAATGGGGAGCATCCCGGCGCCCATGGCGAGGGAGGTCATCACGATGGGGCGGGCGCGTTTGTGGCAGGCATCCACCAGCGCATCAAAGCGCGAGAGGGGCGGGCCGTTGCGTCCGTGACGGGCTTCGATGGCGTATTCCACCAGCAGGATGGAGTTTTTGGTGACGATGCCCATGAGCATCAAAAGCCCGATCAGGGAGGGCATGGAGAAGCTCTTGTGGGTGACGAGCAGGGCCACGAAGGCGCCCCCAATGGCGAGCGGCAGGGCGGCCAGGATGGTGCCGGGCTGGGTGAAGCTGCCAAACAGCAGCACCAGCACCATGTAGATGCACAGCACGCCGATGCCCATGGCGAGGCCGAAGCTGCCGAACAGTTCCTGCATCATTTCGGCATCGCCCGAGTCGGCCATGCGCACGCCGGGGGGCAGGTCGCGCAGGGCGGGCAGGGCCAGGGCTTCGTTGTAGACCTCGCCCAGTTCCCGTTCGCCCAGCTCCACTTCCAGGATCACGTCGCGGCTGCGATCCATCCGGTTAACCTGGGCGGGGCCGCTGTCCATGCTGATGCGTGCCACGTTGGCCAGCTCCACCGGGCCCTTGGTGCCGGGTACGGTGAGGCGGCCGAGGGCGTCCAGGTCGGCCCGGTAGCTGTCGGGCAGGCGCACCCGGATGGGCACTTGGCGGCGTTCCAGGTTGAGCTTGGCGAGGCCCACGTCGTAATCCCCGGCGGTGGCGATGCGCACCGTGTCGCCAATGGCCTCGGCGGTGACGCCCAGATCGGCGGCCCGGGCAAAATCCGGGCGGATGGCGATTTCGGGGCGCACCAGGCTGGCACTGGAGGTCACGTTACCCACCCCGCGCAGGGTGCGCAGATCCCGGGCGGCAGCCTGGGCGGCCTGGGCCAGGGCGACGGGGTCATCGCTCTTGAGCACCAGCATCATCTTGACTCCGCTATCGGCCGGGCCCACGGTGATGCGCATGCCGGGCAGTTGGCCGAGGCGCTCGCGCAGCCCCACTTCCAGGCTTTGCTGGCTCATGGGGCGTTCGGTGCGGTGGCTCAGGGTGACGGTGAGCACCGCCCGGCGGACTTCGGCGGCCACGCCGGGGTTGAAGCCATCCCCGGCGGCGCCTCCGCCCACGGAGCTGTAGACGGTCTTGATGTCTGCCAGGTCGGCAATGGCGAGGCGGGCCTGCTCGGCGGCGGCCAGGGTTTCCTTCAGGGTGCTGCCCGGTGGGAGTTCGACGTTCACCAGGGTCTGGGCCCGGTCTGCCGGGGGCACGAAGCCGGTGGGCAGCAGGGGGATCAGCATGATGGAGCCCACAAAGAAGCCCACCGAGCCGAGCAGGGTGATGAGCCGGTGGCGCAGGCACCACTGCATGGCCCGCATGTAGGCGCGCATCATGCGCCCTTCGGGTTCCTGGTCGGTGCCGTGGGGCTTGAGGAAGTAGGCGGCCATCATGGGGGTGATGAGGCGTGCCACCACCAGCGAGGCGATGATGGCGAGCACCGCCGTCCAGCCAAACTGCTTGAAGAACTTGCCCGGAATCCCGGCCATGAAGGCGGTGGGCAGAAACACGGCCACTAGCGCGAAGGTGGTGGCGATCACCGCCATGCCGATTTCGTCGGCGGCTTCCAGGGCGGCCTGGAAGGGGGTTTTGCCCATGCGTAGGTGGCGTGCGATGTTTTCGATTTCGACAATCGCATCATCCACCAGAATCCCCACCACCAGGGCCAGGGAGAGCAGGGTGACGGTGTTGAGGGTGAAGCCGAACCAGTACATCCCGAGGAAGGTGGGGATCACCGACAGGGGCAGGGCCACCGCCGAGATCAGGGTGGCGCGCCAGTCCCGCAGGAACCACCACACCACCAGCACCGCCAGTACCGCCCCTTCGTAGAGCAGGTGCATGGAGCCATCAAAGTTTTCCTGCACTGGCGGGATGTTGTTGTAGGCCTGGACGATGTGCACTTCCGGGTGTTCGGCCTGGAGGGCGGCGATGGTCTTCTGGACGCCCGCATCAACGGTGATTTCGCTGGCGCCCCGGGTGCGGGAGACTTCAAACCCGATCACCGGCTTGCCGTCCAGCAGCGCAATGGCGCGGGGTTCGGCCACCGTGTCGGTGATGGTGGCGATGTCGCCCAGGCGGATGTGGCGGCCATCCGGCAGGGGGATGTCCACCGCCGCCAGGTCTGCGGCCCGGGCCACGGTAGACAGAGTGCGCACGGCTTGTTCGCCGCCGCCCACGTCGCCGCGCCCGCCGGGGGCTTCGAGCTGGGCCTTGCGCAGCTGGCGTGAGACATCGGCGGCGGTGGCGCGCAGCCCGGCCATTTTGTCGGGGTTGAGCTCGATGCGCACTTCGCGGGTCACGCCGCCGGTGCGCTTGATGGCGCCCACGCCCTTGATGGCGAGCAGGCGGCGGGTGATGGTGTCATCCACCAGCCAGCTGAGGGCTTCGGCATCCAGGCGGTCGGAGCTGATCGCCCAGGCGCCCAGGGGCCGGCCGGCGGTGGTGATCTTGGCGACCACGGGCTCGCGCACGTCGGCGGGCAGGTCGGAGCGGACCCGGCTCACGGCGGCGCGGACTTCGGTTTCGGCCTCGTTGGCGTTCTTTTCCAGCTCGAACTCGATGGAAATCTGCACCTCCCCATCCAGGATGGTGGTGTACAGCTTCTTGATCTGGGCGAGGGTGGCGATGCTGTTTTCCAGCTTGCGCGCCACCTCGGTTTCGAGGGTGCCGGGGGCGGCGCCGGGCAGGCTGGCGCTTACCGTGACCACCGGCAGCTCGATGTCGGGGAAGTCCTGCACCCCCGAGGATTTAAAGGCCAGCAGCCCGGCCAGGCTGAGCAGGATGAACAGCAGAATGGCCGGGATGGGGTTGCGGATGGAGAGGGCGGAAAAGTTCATGGGGCGTTCATCCGTCTCACTTGGCGGGGGTGGCCGGGGCGGCGGCGGGGGCGATGCGCACCAGATCCCCGTCGTTCAGGAAACCGGCGCCGCTCGCCACCACCTCGGTGCCGGCGGGCAGGCCGCTGCGCACTTCCACCCAGTCCTGGTCCCGGCGGCCCACTTCGATGCGCAGCTGGCGTACGTGCAGGTCGGTGCCCAGCGCAAATACGTAGCTGAAGCCGTCGCGCATGGCCACCGCCTGGCGCGGGAGGGTGAGGGCGGGCCCGCTGCCGAGTTGAAACTCGCCCCGGGCGTACATGCCGGCCTTGAAGGGGGCGTTGCTGCCCTGGGTGGCATCGGCGGGCAGATCCACGTACACGGTGCCGTTGCGGGTCTGGGGATCGACGGCGGGGCTCTGGGTGCGCACCGTGGCCTTGATCTGGCGACCCCCGGGGGCGGTGATCTGCACCGTCTGGCCAGCGTGGATGCGATCCAGTTCGGCGGAAGGCACTTCGGCGCGCCATTCCAGGCGCTGCTGGCGGATCAGGCGGAACAGCTCCTGGCCGATGGGCACCACCGCGCCCACGCTGGCGTTGGCGGCGCGCAAGGAGATGATGCCATCGTCGCTGGCCAGTACCCGGGTGTGGCGCAGGCGTAGCTCGGCACTTTGCAGGCTGGCCCGGGCGGCGGCCACCCGGGCCTGGGCGGTGGCTTCGGCGGTGAGGTATTGGCTGATCTGCTGGGCGCTCAGGGCGCTGCTGGCGCTGGCCTGGCGGGCCCGCTCGGCATTGGCGTGGGCATCGGTGAAGGCGGCTTCGGCTTCGGCGAGGCTGGCGGCGGCCTGGGCCTGGGCGGCGCGGGGCTGTTCGCTGTCCAGCTCGGCCAGCAATTGGCCGCGCTTGACCGGGCTGCCCACGTTCACGTGGATCGCGCTGATGCGCAGATCACCCGCTTCGGCGCCGATGCTGGCTTCCTGCCAGGCGGCCACGTTGCCGTTGGCGCCAAAGCTGCGTTCGATGTTGCGCTCGCTGGCGCGTACGGTGGTGACCACCAGGGCCGGTTTGGCAGGGGCGGCGCTGGCTGCGCCGGCAGGGGCCGTTTTGGGGGCTTCGGCCTGTTCTCCGGAGGAACAGGCTGCGAGCAGGGCGGCGGCCAGCAGGCTCAGGCTGGCGTGGGGCAGGGATAGAGATTGGTACAGGGGGAGGGGGCGGCGGCTCATTCGGCGTCTCCGGAGGCAAGGGGGGCGGTGGCAACAGGGGCCACGGGCGCGGGTGCGGTGGTGTTCCAGCCACCGCCCAGGGCGCGGTAAAGGGCAATCCAGGCGGCCATGCGTTCGTGTTCCACGGCGGCCAGGTTGAGGTCGGCGGCGAGCCAGGTGCGGCGGCTGTCTTCCAGTTCCAGCGGGCTGGCGAGGCCGAGGCGCTGGCGTTCCTGGGCGGCCTGGAAGGCGCGCTGGTAATTGCTGACCGACTGGGCGATGGCTTGTTGGCGGCTGCGGGCGGCGTCCAGGCGCACGAGGGCCTGTTCGACTTCGCTCACCGCGTCCCGCACTTTCTGGCGGTAGCTGGCGGCGGCTGCGGTGTATTGGGCCCGGGCGGCGTCTACGTTGGCCTGGATGCGGCCACCGTCAAAGATGGGCAGGCTGATGCCGGGGCCGATGGACCAGGTCTGGGCGCGGATCAGGTTGCCGTCGGTGTTGAGCAGGGTGGGGGAGAAGAAGCCGCTCAGGGTCAGGCGCGGGTAGCGGGCGGCCTGGGCCTGGCCGATGGCGGCGCTGGCGGCAGCCACGTCCCGTTCGGCGGCGGCCACGTCCGGGCGTTGGGCCAGGAGCTGGGCAGGCAGGGGCGGCAGGGCGAAGTGGCGGGGCGCCGGAAAGTGGCCCTGGCCCGGGGCGAGCAGGGCGCGCAGGGCGTTTTCGTCCAGGTCGCTGAGGGCCACCAGGGCCTTGAGCTGCTGGGCGTGGCTGGCCTGAAGGGTGGCGAGCCGGTCCTGGGCATCATTCGCCTGGGCCTGGGCCAGGGCGGCTTGGTCTGGGCTGGCCAGGCCGGCTTGGTAGAGGTGGGCCTGGAGCTGGGCGCTCTGGGCGAGGGAGTCGGCTTCGGCCTGGGCCCGGGCCCGTTGGCGCTCGGTAAGGCGCAGCTGGAGGTAGGTGCTGGCGGTTTCTGCCGCCAGGGAGACGCGGGCTTCGTGCCAGCGGGCCTGGCTGGCATTCAGGCGCGCCTGGCTGGCTTCTTCGGCCCGGGCTAGACCGCCGAACAGATCCAGCTCCCAGCTGCTCATCAGGCTGGCTTGGCGGGTGGTCTGGAAGCTGGTGGGGCTGCCGTAGCTGAAGGCGGCGCGTTTGGTGGTGCCGCTCAGGTCCAGGCTGGGGCGCTGGTTGGCGTTGGCCGTGGTGAGTTCGGACTGGGCCTGGGCGATGCGGGCGGCGGCCTGGGGCAGGCTGGGGCTGGCGGCTTCGGTGGCGCTCAGGAGCTGGGCGAGGGCGGGGTCGTCCAGCTGGCGCCACCAGTCGGCCAGGGCCACCGGATCACCCCCGTGGGGCAGGGGCGCATTCCAGGCAGGGGCGACGGCGGGCGGGGCGGGCTGGTAGTCCGGCCCGACCTTGGGCAACAGGCTACAGGCCGACAGGCCCAGGGCGAGTGGCAGGATTGGCAGGAGCTGCAGGAAGCGGGGCTTCATGGGGTGTTCTCCGGAGGGGCGCGGCGCTGTTGTTCGGCGCGAATCATCCCGGTGGCCCAGCAGCCCAGGCGTGCGGCCAGGGTGTCGATGCCTTCAGGATCGGTGAAGAAACCAGGACTGAGGGCTTCGATCATGTCCTGGCTGGCGTAGAAATGGGTGCCCATGCCCAGGATGGCCTGGGTGAGGCGGGTGGTGTCCGCATCCGGTGCGGCGCGCTCCAGGTGCAGGCAGATGAGCTGCTGGAGGCCGGCATAGAAGGGGATCATGTCGGCGTAGGGGTTCTCCAGCAGGGCGCCGCTGGGTTCGACCATTTCGCGGTAGTGGATGCGCATCATCAGCTGGATGCGCTCGCCCTGCTTGAGGGGCGTCATGAACATCACGAACATCTGGTGCAGCACGGCCTCGAGGGGCTGCGTGAGATCCAGGCAGGGGGTGCAGTCGGCGGGCTGGATCACGCCACCGTCAGTGTTGCAGCAGGCGCTATCGACGGCGGTTTTGTAGAGGTTGGCCTTGTCGCCAAAGTAGTAGGCGATGGCGCCCAGATTGACACCCGCCGCTTCGGCAATCTCACGGGTGGAGGTTTTCTTGTAGCCGTGGGCGGCGAACAGGCGCAGTGCGGCATCCAGCAGGCGCTGGCGCGCTTGGGCGCCGTCGGTGCGGGTGGGAATGTGGGGAATGTGGGCGGGGGGATTCATAATGCATCTAGGTCAACTGACCAAGATAAGTTAGTCGGTTGACCTAGATACGTCAAGCAGCAATGTGTAACGGCAGACCCCCCCGCCGGGCCGTGGGCTTACAAGGTGGCCGGCAGTTGGGCGGTGAGGGCCTGTTTGCGGGCGGTGGCGCTGCCCAGCAGGGCGAAGCCGCGCAGGCTGCCATCGGGGGCGCAGAAGCGGGCTTCGAGGCCGTGGGGGGCGCTTTCATCCACCGCCCATTGGCCGTCGGTGCCGGGGGCGGGCGGGGCGACCACGGTGGGCAGGGCGGGGGTTTTGACCATCACTGGCATGGCCGGGTAGCGCACTTCGGTGGGGGTGCCGGTGAGGCTGCGGGCGAGGGCGCGCACCTGCTGCATGATGGGCAGCACGAAGGGCAGGCTGAGGCCGGCCACCTCGGCGCAATCCCCTATCGCGTGGATGTGCGGAGCGCTGGTCTGGAGCAGGCGATCCACCACGATGCCGCGCTGGCAGGCGAGCCCGGCGGCGCTGGCGAG
>JAJTBM010000146.1 GCA_021286885.1 Rhodocyclales bacterium | reverse complement strand
GATGCGCTTGATGGTGTCCCGCGCAATGTCCATGTAGTTGATGTCGGCGCGGGTGGTGATTTCACCGGAGATCACCACGAGGCCGGTGGACACCAGGGTTTCGCAGGCCACACGGCCACGGGGGTCCTGGGCCAGGATGGCGTCAAGGACTGCATCGGAAATCTGGTCGGCGACCTTGTCGGGGTGACCTTCGGAAACGGATTCGGAAGTGAACAGAAACTCGTTAGCCATGGATGAAGCGCTCCTAAAAACAAAAATCCCCAGATTTGACGGCGTTGCCGTCTCTGGGGATTAGTCCTGGCGGCGACGCTTTAGCAGCATTTTTTGAGCGCCGCGACACCGCTAAGGTGCCTGTGCTCCCGCCCTGCAAGTTGTCGGATTAACTCGGCGGAATCACAATTATAGCTTTGCCCATCCGCCCGTCAATGCGGAGGGTGTTACTTTGCCAACCTGAGCGGACAAACTGCGGATACTCGCCCGATGGCTTCACTAATATTTTCATTTATCGCCGGCCTCTCCCTGGGGACAGTACAGCGCCTGGGGGCCCTGGCCGGCTGGATCACCTACCTGGCCTCACCCACCTACCGGCGCCGCCTGCGGGCCAACCTGGAGCACGCCCTGGGGGCCGAGCACGCGCACCGGATCTGGCGCCAGGTGGTGGCCGAAACCGGCAAGCAGGCCCTGGAGCTGCCCTGGATTCTGCATCACCCCCAAAGCCAGTTTGAGCAGCTGGTGCGCATCAGCGGTTGGGAGCATGTAGACGCGGCCAACGCCCGGGGCGACGGCATCCTGATGATCACGCCCCACCTGGGCTGCTTCGAGATCACCGCCCAGGCCTTCTCCCTGCGCAAGCCCCTCACAGTGCTGTACCGACCGCCCCGCAAGGAAGTGCTGCGTCCCCTGCTGGAGGCCGGACGCAAGCGGGGCAACATGAACATCGCCCCGGCGGACGTGAGCGGCGTGCGGCGCCTGCTCAAGTGCCTGCGCGCCCGAGAAGTGGTCGGCATCCTGCCCGACCAGGTGCCCAGCGCCGGCGAAGGCCTGTGGCTACCCTTCTTCGGGCGCCCGGCCTACACCATGACCCTGGCCGCCCGGCTTTCGGAAATGAAGGGCGTGACTACCCTATTCACCTGGGCCGAGCGCCTGCCCGGCGGTGCTGGTTTCCACATGCGCATCCGCCCGGCCCTCGCGCCCCTGGAAGGCGACACGGACACCCGCGCCGCTCTCATCAACCTTGAAGTGGAAGCCATGATCCGCGAAAACCCGTCCCAATACCTGTGGGGCTATAACCGCTACAAGCGCCCCAAGGGCAGCGCCCCCGCCGCCCCGGGCCAGGAGGGTCAGGCATGAGCCGCCTCATCGTTGCCCTGCTGTGGCTGCTCCACTGGCTGCCCCTATGCATCCAGGCCCCCATCGGACGGGGGCTGGGCAAGCTGCTGTACCGGCTGATCCCGGGCCGGCGCAAGGTGGTGCTGACCAATCTGCGCCTGTGCTTTCCCGAAAAATCCGAGGCCGAACGGCGCGCCCTCGCCCGAGAACACTTTGCCCTGGCCGGGCGCAGCCTGATCGAACGGGGACTGGCCTGGTTTGCCCCCGCCGAGCGCATCCGCCAACTGGTGCGCATCGAGGGCGAGGAGCGCCTGCGCGCCCTGGTGGATGGCGGCCAGCCGGTGATCCTGCTGGCACCCCACTTTCTAGGCCTGGATCTGGGCGGCACCCGGATCGCCATGTCGTTTGACTCGGTGAGCATCTACGCCCGCCAGCGGGACGCGGTGATCGACCGCTGGCTCTACCATGGGCGCAGCCGCTTTGGCGACCAGCTGCTGCTGCGCCGGGACGAGAGCATCCGCTCGTCCATCAAGGCCATCAAGGCCTGCCGGCCTTTCTACTATCTGCCGGACATGGACCACGGGGCCCACGAATCGGTGTTCGTACCCTTCTTTGGGGTGCAGGCCGCCACCCTGGCCGCCCTGCCCCGCTTTGCCAAGCTGGGCGGCGCAGTGGTGGTGCCCTGCATCACCGAAATCCTGCCGGGCGGCGCCGGCTACGTGGTGCGCTTCGAAGAACCCTGGCAGGATTTCCCCGGCGAGAGCGTCGAAGAGGACGCCCGTCGGATGAACGCCTGCATCGAAGACCACATCCGCCGCATCCCGGCCCAGTACTACTGGGTGCACCGCCGCTTCAAGACCCGCCCCCCCGGCGAACCCAAGATCTACTGAGCAAGATCCACTGCCCCCACCCTGCCCGGAGCCCCGCCCATGGCCCTGATCCAGATTGTGCTGGCCCAGCTGTTCGGAACCTCCCTGTGGTTTTCGGCCAATAGCGCCGGTGATGATCTGCTGCGGGCCTGGCAGCTCCAGCCCGCCGATCTGGGCCTGCTGACCAATGCGGTGCAACTGGGCTTCATCCTCGGCACCCTGGGCTTCTCCCTTACCGGACTGGCCGACCGCTACCCGGCAAGCCGCATCTTTGCCTGTTGCGCCCTGCTCGGGGCCCTCACCAATGCTGCGTTTGCACTGCTGGCCCAGGACCTGACCAGCGCCCTGGCCCTGCGTTTTCTGGTGGGTCTGGCCCTGGCCGGGGTGTATCCGCTGGGAATGAAGCTGGTGGTCAGCTGGGTGCCCGAGCAGGCGGGCGCGGCCCTGGCCTGGCTGGTGGGCATGCTCACCCTGGGCACCGCCCTGCCCCACGGCGTGCGCTACCTCAACACCGGCTGGCCCTGGCAGGGGCCCATCCTGGTGTCGTCAGCCCTGGCCCTGGTGGCCGGCGCCCTGATCCTGCGCCTCGGCGATGGCCCCCATCTGGTGCGCAAACCCGGCGCCCCCACCCTGCGCCTCGGCCAAGTGCTGCTGGCCTTTGGCGAAGCCCGCTTCCGGGCATCCGCCCTGGGCTATTTTGGCCACATGTGGGAGTTGTACGCGTTCTGGACCCTGGTTCCGCTGCTGGTGGGCCGGCTGGTGAGCGGGCCGGTCTCGGGCGCAGCGTTTGGCGTGATCGCCTGTGGCAGCGTGGGCTGCGTGCTCGGGGGCTGGTGGAGCCGCCGGGTGGGCAGCGCCCGGGTCGCGGCTGTCGCTCTCGCCTGTTCGGCCCTGTGCTGCGCCCTCTACCCCTGGGTGGCCGGTGGCCCGGGCTGGGCTGCGGCCCTGCTGCTGGCGGTGTGGGGAGCCAGCGTGGTGGCCGATTCGCCCCATTTTTCCGCCCTCTCGGCCCGGGCCTGCCCGCCGGCGAGTGTGGGCAGCGCCCTGGCCTTCCAGAACGCCATCGGGTTTGGCATCACCGTGGTCTCCATCGGCCTGGGCACCCGGCTGTGGCCCAGCCTGGGCGATCAGGTGGCCTGGCTGCTGCTCCCTGGGCCGGTGCTCGGGCTGCTGGCCTTGCGCCCGCTGCTCAGCGACGGGGCGGTCTCCATACAACGCTGACAACAGGAACAGTGTCACCTGCAAGGCTGTGAATTTTGGTTAATCTGCATCTACCACCTTTCCCTACCCTGCGCATCCAGGCGAGCCGAGAGAGGCTATAACAGAACAGATCGTCAGGGCCTGCCCTGAACGCCCCGCAGTACGCAGCACCGGAGTCACCCCATGGTTCATCAGCAACTGCTCAGTTTCATCACCCAGGGCCGCAAGACCCACGACATCACCGATCAGGTTCGGGAAGTCGTCAGCCAGTCCGGCATCCAGATGGGCATGGCCCATATCTTCGTGCAGCACACCAGCTGCTCCCTGCTCCTCACCGAAAACGCCGACCCTGACGTGCACCGGGATCTGGAAACCCTGTTTGGCCGCATTGCGCCCGATGGAGACAGCGCCTATCGGCACGACATGGAGGGCCCCGACGACATGCCGGCCCACGCCCGCAGTGTGCTCGCCGGCAGCAGCCTGAGCATCCCGGTGGGCGGCGGGCGCCTGCTGCTGGGGGTGTGGCAAGGCGTTTATCTGTGGGAACACCGGCACAGGAGCCACCAGCGCCGGGTCATGGTTACGGTCATGGGTTAACGGCCATGGGCCAGGCAAGACGCCCGGCCCATGCTCCAAAGCCTTACTTAAAGTCTCATACAGCCTTGAAACTGCCAGCCCCCCCGGGGGCTGGGGCGCTCAGAACTGGATTTCCGGCTCGACTTCCTTAACCTTGATCCGGGCCAACGCCAGATTGGCCTTGTTCTTGTCCAGCACCAGATACAGGAACACACCCGCCTTGGCCGCCAGGGGGCGGATGATGTGGTACTGCTTGCCGAGCGTGATCAGGATGTCCTCAATGGAATCCTTCATGCCCAAAGACTGAATGGTGCGCAGCTTGGCACGCACCAACTCAGTGTTCCCCGCCGCCGCCACATCCAGATCCAGCCCGGTGCCTGCAGAGCCCAGCATCATTCCGCTGGTCTTGGCCATGATATTTCTCCAGTCTAATTAAACAAACCTTACCTATCCCGCCAAAAAGTTACCCAACAAACCAAACTATTGAACGGGAATTCAAAAATCACTCACGCCACCGCTTCAAGGCGGCGAACGCTTTCTGCGCAGCGATAAGCCACCTGGCCCAGCACCGCATCCTGATCGGCGATTACATTCAGAATCAAGGTCTGGTCCGGCAGGTAAGCGCAACTCAGATAAGCAAACCCGGTATCTGTGGCAATCGTGACACTTCGGCTGCGCCCCAGGCTCTCTTCCTGGGAAATAACCGATCCAATTGCAGAAACCGAGCTGGCCATGGCAGCAATCCGCCCGGGGTCCTCCCCATCCAAACCGATGCTGGCAATATCAAATCCGTCCACGGTTGCGATCACCACGCTGGAAACTCCATGGAGCTCCTTGGCGATCTTTTGAACCTCACGGCTCGCAATACGCCTGATCTGCTGTTCATTCGACATGACTGCACTCCCCTTTACGTATGTGAAACTCAAGTTCGGCGAGCAGCACATCAATGAGCAGAACCACGTCCGCCCGGCGCCTGACATCCACAGGCAACACGGGCAGAATCATATTGCGCTCCATTAACCAGAGCCCATAATCATCCAGCGCGGTATTGCCCTGATCGTGGCGCCCGACGCCAATGACGCAGGGCATGCTTCGGAGTGCTTCGCCAAAGCCATTTATGTAAATTTCCAGATCTGCGAGGGGGTTGGGACGGGAGTTATCGAGCAATATGATCAGCCCCAGCGCATTTCGTCCCAAAATGCGCCATAAAAAATCAAATCGAGCCTGCCCCGGAGTGCCAAACAGCCGCAGGCAATCTCCGGTGTCCAGAGTCAGCTGGCCGTAATCCAGGCCAACAGTGGTATAGGCTTTGGCATAGCCAGGGTCGGTATTAGGTACATCGGTCACCACCGGGGGGATTTCACTCACCGCACCGATGGCGGTCGTCTTGCCGGCACCCGGCGTCCCGCTGAACAGGATCTTGTATTCCTTCATGCTTCAAATCCCCAGGGCACGCCGAATGCTGCCCAACAAACCGCTGCCAAAATGTCTGTGTTCCGTACTTTCCTGAAGATGAGATGGGGGTGGGGGTATGGCATCCTCAGCCCCGCCCCAGCGCACCAGACTTCGCTCCTCAAGCGCATCCAGAAAGGAAATACAGGTTTCCATGGGGACGCCGGACAAGCGGCTGAGCTCCGTCACCGACAAGGACGCCCGGGCCAGCACCACGGCAAGCCGGATAAACTCCCGATTCTTGGCCAGCACCACCTGGGGCGGCCAGCGCCCGATACTGGCCACCTGATGCAAACTCCCATGCATCGCACGGGGGGCTGGTGTTTCAGCCACAACGGGAGAAGAAATAGAGGGCGTGGATGAAGGTGTGCTCGAAGCTCGGCCCTGCGTCAGCGCAGCAGCACTCTGGCACAACAGGCGAATCAGGCGCTCAGCCCGGATGGGCCGCTCAAGTACATCGTGCATGTGCTCGGTAGAATGTTCTCCCGGCTCTGCAACCCGAATTCGCAACACACCGGGCATTACCATGGCGGGCCCGTGTGTGCCACACAGCACCACATCACAGGCCCCCTGATCCACCACTTGCCAGCTGGACTCCAGATCCTTGCTCAAGCGCACAATGCTGCGAATGAGGGCCTGTTCGGTTTCGCTGAGTCCTGCAAGTTTCAATTTCCACATGGCGCGACCCTTTCAAGACAGGGCTTCCGCATCCCCGGGTTCTCGTCGCGCTAGCGTGGACGTGGCATCTGCCACAGACAGGGCACATGACATGCGTGAATAATCATGGCCGTCCGTGCAAAAGCCGCAAGCCGTCAACGTACAGGTACTGGACTTGTACTTGCTGATGGGCGCTTCGGGAGTCGCTTCGGCCTGGATCTCCGATTCGCCCGTCTGGGTCGACAACAGATATCCAACTGAAACCCCCAGGGCCGTAGCTATTTTTTCGATGTTGTCCAGCGAGATGTTCCGGCTTTGCCGCTCCACGTGCGCAATGAACGTGCGATGCAGGCCAGACTCAAAGGAAAGAGTTTCCTGGGTCCATCCTCGTATGCGTCGCAAGCGGATCATGTTTGCAGCAAGATGAGCTCTAGCTTTTTTCACTGGATTTTATTTTCAGTAACACAGACAGAAGTCTCATTGCATGCGCCAATCGAGTCAGCCGACTTTAAGTCACAAAAAAATTAACAACAAACCCATAGTCCAGACCATTGAATTTGAAAAGAAAAAAAACCACAAATTCAACAAGCTAACCCACTTGAAATAACAGACTATCTTTCCAACATTTAACAAAGTGTGATTTTAAGGCCACAAACATATTACTCAAGCAAAGTCAAAACAGATTTTCCGTTCATTTACTAAACACCCCCAACCCGCAAAATCAAAAAGCATTTTCTTTTTGCATAAAAAAGCTCCCTGCACCACAACAACGGGCTTCGCCGCACCCAGAAAAACAACAGTGTTATCCTCCCCCCTGTTCCTGCCATTCGGGCCACTTCCATGAAACGCTTGCTGCCCTGGGGTCTGTTATTGGGCCTCTCATTCCATCCTGCCGCCCAAGGGCAAACGCCCCCTGACACCGCACCGCAAACCCCGCCGCCGCCAGCCCTTTCAGATCTGATTCTGACCAATGGGGACATACTCACCCTGGACGAGCGCAAGCCCAGCGCCCAGGCGGTTGCGATCAAGGGTGCGCGGATTGTTGCGGTCGGACGTACCAAGGAAATCCTCGCCCGCTGGAAAAGTGACAGTACCGAGGTGGTCGATCTGGGCGGTAAGACCCTGGTGCCGGGCTTTATCGAAAGCTGGGGTGAGATGTCCCGTCTGGGGCTG
>JAJTBM010000145.1 GCA_021286885.1 Rhodocyclales bacterium | reverse complement strand
TGTCCCTCGAAGACCCGAACCCCTGGGTGGATCGCATCCGCCACGCGGGCGCGATCTTCATCGGCCACCACTCGGTAGAGGCCCTGGGTGACTACTGCGCCGGCCCCAACCACGTGTTGCCCACCATGCGCAGCGCCCGCTTCTCCAGCCCGCTGGGGGTGTACGACTTCCAGAAGCGCACCAGCTTGATCGAGGTCTCCGCCCAAGGCGCCCAGGTGCTGGCCCGGGTGGCTTCGGTGCTGGCCCACGGCGAAGGCCTCCAGGCCCACGCCCGTTCGGCAGAGATGCGCCTGAAGGACTGAGGCGGTGCGTGGTTGAATCTGCCCCCGGTGCTAGCCGGGCGCAGCTTCAGCCCACACTGCCCGTAAAAAACCGCGCCCCCGATGACGGGTGGCGCGGTTTTTTTATGGTGCAGAAGGCGGCGTGCTGCTCAGGTGGCCACGTTCAGGCCGCCAGAATCTCCCGCAGGGCGCCCACCAACTGCGCGCATTGCGCGTCGGTGCCCACGGTGATGCGCAGGAACTGGTCGATGCGGGCGGCCTTGAAGTGGCGCACGATGATGCTGCGTTCGCGCAGGGCGGCGGCCAGTTGGGCGGCGTCCCGGCCCGGGTGGCGGGCGAACACGAAGTTGGCGGCGGAAGGCAGCACCTCAAAGCCCAGCCCAGCCAGATCCTGGCTTAGTTGTTCGCGGCTGGCGATGACCTGCTTGCGGGTCTGGTCGAAGTAGGCTTCGTCTTCGATGGCGGCGCAGGCGCCCACCAGGGCGAGGCGGTCCAGGGGGTAGGAGTTGAAGCTGTCCTTCACCCGGGTGAGGGCTTCGATCAGCTCAGGCTGGCCAATCGCAAAACCCACCCGCAGCCCGGCCAGGGAGCGGGATTTGGAGAGGGTCTGGGTGACGAGCACGTTCGGGTGTTCGCGCACCAGGGCCACCGCGCTCGGGATGCTGTCGACACCGCCAAAATCCACATAGGCCTCATCCACCACGATGGGGCTGTCGGGCAGGGCGGCGGCCAGCCGGGCGATTTCGGCCAGGGGCAGCAGGCGGCCCGTGGGGGCGTTGGGGTTGGGGAAGATCACCGCGCCCACCTGGGCGGCGCCCGGCGCCAGGTAGTCGTCCACCCGGATCGCAAAGTTTTCATCCAGCGGAATGGTCTTGAACTCGATGCCGTACAGCCCGCAATACACCGGATAAAAACTGTAGGTGATGTCCGGGAAGAGCAGGGGGGCGTCGTGCTTGAGCAGGGCCTGGAAGGTATGGGCGAGCACTTCGTCGGAGCTGTTGCCCACGAACACCCAGTTCTCCGGCACGCCAAAGCGGGTGGCAACCGCTGCCTTGAGGGCATGGCCGGTGGGGTCGGAGTAGAGCTTCAGGCGATCCCCGTCGGCGCCCAGTTCGTGCTGGATCGCGGCCAGCACGCGGGGGCTGGGGGGGTAGGGGTTTTCGTTGGTGTTGAGCTTGACCAGCTTGTCGAGCTTGGGTTGTTCGCCCGGGACATAGGGGGTCAGGCTGTGAACGACGGGGCTCCAGAAACGGCTCATAGGTTTACTCGCTTGCTCGCGGGCGCAGATGCTGCGCAAGGGGACGGTATGAAACGCTAGATGCTATCATGACCCTCTGTTCCCCGTTTCGACCGTTTTTTCCCGGAAAACCGCGCAATGCGCCAAGCAGAAATTTCCCGCGACACCCTGGAGACCCGCATCCGGGTCAAGATCGATCTGGATGGTACGGGCAAGAGCCAGCTCGCCACCGGCATCGGCTTTTTTGACCACATGCTCGACCAGATCGCCCGCCACGGCTGCTTCGATCTGGAAATCGAAGCCACCGGCGACCTGCACATCGACGGCCACCACACCGTTGAGGATGTGGGCATCACCCTGGGCCAGGCCTTTGCCAAGGCCCTGGGCGACAAAAAGGGCCTGACCCGCTACGGCCACGCCTACGTGCCCCTCGACGAAGCGCTGTCGCGGGTGGTGGTGGATCTGTCCGGCCGCCCCGGGCTGGTGTTTGAAGTGCCCTTTTCCGCCGGCATGATCGGTGCGCTGGATACCCAGCTGGTGTATGAGTTCTTCCAGGGCTTCGTGAATCACGCGGGCGCCTCCCTGCACGTGGACAACCTGCGTGGTCGCAACGCCCACCACCAGTGCGAAACCGTGTTCAAGGCCTTCGGCCGCGCCCTGCGCATGGCCGTCACGCCCGATCCGCGCCAGGCCGGCGTGGTGCCTTCCACCAAGGGAACCCTCTAATGAGCACGATTGCCATCATTGATTACGGCATGGGCAACCTGCGTTCGGTGGCCAAGGCCATCGAGCATGTGGCCCAGGGCTACGAAGTCATCATCACCGCCGATCCGGCCCAGGTGCTGGCCGCCGAGCGGGTGGTGTTTCCGGGGCAGGGGGCCATGCCCGACTGCATGCGCGAACTCGATGCCCGGGGTCTGCGCCCCGCCGTGCTGGAGGCCGCCCGCAGCAAGCCCTTCCTGGGCATCTGCATCGGCCAGCAGATGCTGTTCGAACACAGCGAAGAAGGCGATGTGCCCGGTCTGGGCGTGTTCAAGGGCCAGGTACGCCGCTTCCCCGCCGACAAGATGGTCGCAGCCGACGGCGCCCGCCTGAAGGTGCCCCACATGGGCTGGAACGAGGTCTGGCAGAAGCAGGCCCATCCCCTGTGGGCCAACATTCCCGACGGCAGCCGTTTCTACTACGTGCACAGCTACTACGTGGACCCGGCCGATCCGGCCATCGTGGCGGCGAGCACCGACTACGGCATCCCCTTTACCGGGGCGGTAGCGCAAGCTAATATCTTCGCCATTCAATTCCACCCCGAGAAAAGCGCGCAAGCGGGTTTGCAGCTCCTGGCCAACTTTGTGGCCTGGAAGCCCTGACGCAGGTGTTTCGCGTCCTTGCCCGAACTGAACTCGCCTGTTTCATCCTCAACCTTCCACCCACTTCCTGCCTCATATGCTGCTGATTCCCGCTATTGACCTGAAGGACGGTCACTGCGTGCGCCTGAAACAAGGTGAAATGGACGCCGCCACGGTCTTCTCCGAAGACCCCCGTGCCATGGCCCGCCACTGGGTCGACCAGGGCGCCCGGCGCCTTCACCTGGTGGATCTGAACGGCGCCTTTGCCGGCAAGCCCAAGAATGAAGGGGCCATCAAGGCCATTCTCCAGGAAATGGGCGACGAGATTCCCGTCCAGCTGGGCGGCGGCATCCGTGACCTCGACACCATTGAGCGCTACCTGGATGCCGGCCTCACCTACGTGATCATCGGTACCGCTGCCGTCAAGAATCCGGGCTTCCTGCACGATGCCTGCAGCGCCTTCCCCGGCCACATCATCGTTGGCTTGGATGCCAAGGATGGCAAGGTGGCTGTTGATGGCTGGTCCAAGCTCACCGGCCACGATGTGGTGGATCTGGCGCGCAAGTTCGAGGACTACGGCGTTGAAAGCGTGATCTACACCGACATTGGCCGCGACGGCATGCTGTCTGGCGTGAACGTTGAAGCCACCGTGCGCCTCGCCCAGGCCCTGCGCATCCCCGTGATTGCCAGTGGCGGCATCGCCTCCATCGCCGATGTGGACGCCCTGTGCGCCGTCGAGAGCGAAGGCGTGACCGGCGCGATCACTGGCCGAGCCATCTACGAAGGCACCCTGAACTTCGGTGAGGCCCAGGCCCGGGCCGACGAACTCTCCAAGGTGGCCTGAACACCATGCTAGCCAAGCGCATCATTCCCTGCCTCGACGTCAGCGCGGGCCGTGTGGTCAAGGGCGTCAATTTCGTCGAGCTGCGGGATGCCGGTGATCCGGTCGAAATCGCCCGGCGTTACGACGCCCAGGGCGCCGACGAGATCACCTTCCTGGACATCACCGCCAGTTCCGACGCCCGCAACATCATCCTGCACGTGGTGGAACAGGTGGCCGAACAGGTCTTCATTCCCCTCACCGTGGGCGGGGGGGTGCGCACCGTGGATGACGTCCGTCGCCTGTTGAACGCAGGGGCCGACAAGGTCAGTATCAACACCGCAGCGGTTAACAACCCGCAGGTGGTGGAAGATGCGGCCGGCAAGGTGGGCAGCCAGTGCATCGTGGTGGCCATCGACGCCAAGCAGGTCGCCCCCGGCAAGTGGGAAGTGTTTACCCACGGCGGGCGCAATCGTACCGGCCTGGATGCCATCGAATGGGCCCAGAAAGTGGCTTCCCTGGGCGCTGGCGAGATCCTGCTGACCAGCATGGATCGGGACGGCACCAAGAACGGCTTCGATCTGGGCCTGACCCGGGCGGTGTCGGATGCGGTTTCGATTCCCGTGATCGCCAGCGGCGGCGTGGGCAACCTGGATCACCTGGCCGACGGCGTGAGCCTGGGCCGGGCCGATGCGGTGCTGGCTGCCAGCATCTTCCACTTTGGTGACCACACTGTGCGCGAAGCCAAGGAAGTCATGCGCGCACGCGGGATCGAGGTGCGGCTGTGAGCAACTGGCTGGACGAGATTGCCTGGGACGACAAGGGCTTGGTGCCCGCCATCGCCCAGGATGCGGAATCGGGCGATGTGCTGATGTTCGCCTGGATGAACCGGGAGGCTCTGGCCCGCACCGCCGAACTGGGCGAGGCGGTCTATTTCTCCCGTTCCCGGAACAAGCTGTGGCACAAGGGCGAAGAGTCCGGCCACACCCAGAAAGTCCGGGAAATCCGCATTGATTGCGACAACGACGTGGTGCTCTTGAAGATTGAACAGGTGGGCGGCATTGCCTGCCACACCGGGCGCCACAGCTGCTTCTTCCAGCGTTATCTGGGCGATGGCCCCCGTTGGGAAGCAGTTGATCCGGTTCTGAAAGACCCGAAGGACATCTACAAATGATCGACATCGAAGTGCTGCACCGGGTGTCCGAGACCCTCGCCGCGCGCAAGGAAGCCAGCCCCGAGTCCTCCTACGTTTCCAGCCTGTTCCA
This sequence comes from Rhodocyclales bacterium, assembly GCA_021286885.1. Classification (GTDB taxonomy): domain Bacteria; phylum Pseudomonadota; class Gammaproteobacteria; order Burkholderiales; family Rhodocyclaceae; genus Zoogloea. The sequence continues at coordinate 2,361 of JAJTBM010000145.1, read as the reverse complement.
CAAGGGCACCGACGCCATCTGTAAGAAGGTGGCCGAAGAGGCTGCCGAAACCATCATGGCGGCCAAGGACAAGGATATGCTCCACCTGGTCTGGGAAGTCACCGACCTGTGGTTCCACTCCATGATCCTGCTGGCCCACCACGGCCTGTCGGTGGATGATGTGCTGGCCGCGTTCCGTCGTCGCGAAGGCGTGTCCGGCATCGACGAAAAGAACTCCCGTACTGCCAAGTAAAAAGGGCTGCGCATGTCGGATTGTCTGTTCTGCCGCATCGTGAAGGGCGAAATCCCGGCGGCCAAGGTGTACGAGGACGATGAAGTGCTGGCGTTCAAGGATATCCATCCCCAGCGCCCGGTTCACATCCTGGTCATCCCGAAGAAGCACATTACCTCCCTGGCTCATGCCACCGAGGCTGACACCTCGGCCCTGGGTCGGATGCTGGTGGTTGCGAACCAGATTGCCGTTGATCAAGGAAGTCCTGACGGTTTCCGTTCCATCATCAATACTGGTCACGTGGGCGGCCAAGAGGTCATGCACGTCCATATGCACATCGTCGGCGGGCCGGAACCGGTCGGGCCGATGCTCAAACGGTAGTTTCTAGGAGATTTTTGAATGGGTTCCTTCAGCATTTGGCACTGGCTGATCGTTCTGGTGATCGTGATGCTTGTGTTCGGCACCAAGAAGCTGCGCAACATCGGGCAAGACCTGGGCGGCGCAGTGAAGGGTTTCAAGGAAGGGATGCGCGAGTCCGAAGCTGAAGCCCCCAAGGTTTCCGGTGCCGGTCAGACCATCGACGCCGAAGCCCGGGAAAAGCACAAATCCTGAGCGCGGGCATGCCCGTGCAGGCATGAAGGAAGGGGCGCATCCACGCCCCTTTTTTCTTGTACCGGGCGGGCGTGGGTGAAGCCGCGCCCAGCAGGCAATTCACAAGCAACAAGCAACAAGCAACAAGCACTCAGCGATAGGCGGTAGCGATGTTTGACATCGGTTTTTCTGAACTCATGGTGATCGGCGTGGTGGCCCTGCTGGTGCTCGGCCCCGAGCGCCTGCCCAAGGTGGCTCGCACGGTGGGGCATCTGATGGGGCGCTTGCAGCGCTATGTGGCCGATGTGAAGTCCGACATCAATCGGGAAATGCAGATCGAGGAACTCAAGCGCCTCCAGGAAGATGCCCGCAAGACGGCCATGGAGCTGGAGTCCTCCATGCGCCAGCAGGTGTCCACCCTGGAGCATCAGGTGCAGGATTCCCTTCAGACGGTGAATGCCGCCGTGGCGGATCTGGAAAACAGCATTCACCCGCCTGAAGGCGCAGCGGGCGCCCAAGCAGTCCAAACTGCTCAGGCCGATCAAGCCGATCACCAGGGCCAACTGCTGGATGCAGCCTCGCTCCAGCTGGACCAGCAATTGGCCGCCGCCGAAGCCCAGGCGCCCGTCCATCAGCCGGTGGATCTGTCCTCTGCGCCCGCGTCCATGCAGGCGCCCATGGCTGCGCCCGCCGCCCCGGCTCCGTCCGTGGCGCCCTCTGAAGGTAAGGTCTGATGAGCATGCAGGAAGAAAGTTTTATCTCCCATCTGGTGGAGTTGCGGGATCGGCTGCTGCGCTCGGTGGTGGCCGTGGTGGCGGTGTTTCTGTGTCTGATGCCCTGGGCGGGCGACATCTACGATGTGCTGGCTGCGCCCATGATGCAGGCCCTGCCCGAAGGCACCAAGATGATCGCCACGGGCGTCATCACGCCCTTCTTCGTGCCCATGAAAGTCACCCTGATGGGGGCCGTCGTGCTGGCCCTGCCGGTGATCCTCTACCAGGCCTGGAACTTCATCGCTCCCGGTCTGTATGCCCACGAAAAGAAGCTGGCCCTGCCGCTGGTGGTGGGGAGCACCATCCTGTTCCTGGCGGGGATGGCCTTCTGCTATTTCTTCGTGTTCGGGACGGTGTTCAAGTTCATCGCCCAGTTTTCGCCCAAGAGCATCACCCCTGCGCCGGACATCGAGCAGTACCTGGCCTTCGTGATGACCATGTTCCTGGCCTTCGGGGTGACCTTCGAGATTCCGGTCTTCGTCATCATCCTGGCCAAGCTGGGGGTGGTGGATGTGGCCAAGCTCCAGGAGGCCCGTCCCTACGTGATCGTGGGCGCATTCATTGTGGCGGCGTTGGTGACCCCGCCCGATGTGGTGTCCCAGTGCCTGCTGGCGATTCCCATGTGCCTGCTGTACGAACTGGGGATCTTCCTGGCCCGTTTCGTGACCAAGCCGGCGGCCCCGGTGGTGGCCGAGTAAGCTCTGGCGGGCGCGCCACGCAGGGCGTCGAACTCTTCAGGAACGGGTGTGGATGGCCGTTAGGGCAATACCAGCAGCGAGAGGTATT
>JAJTBM010000144.1 GCA_021286885.1 Rhodocyclales bacterium | reverse complement strand
GTTGGACCCTGGCCCAACTGACGGCCGCGCCGGAATATCCGGCCCGCTTCGTGCTGATGTTTTTAAAGGCCCTGGCCTTCATCGAGCTGCGCGACGGGCACGAAGACCTAGCCGCCGCCTACCTGGCCCAACTGGAGCAGCTGGACCCGGAAGACGGGGTGGGCGCCTCGGTGATCGCCGCCCTCCTCGCCCATCGGGAGGCCTGAGCATGCCCGCTTATGGTGCCGCTGGTGCGCAATCCGACAGGGTCTGGCTGCGGGTGACGCAAACCTCACACCGGGCCCTGGGCCCCATGCAGGCCCTGGAGCTGGGCTGGGGCCAGGAAGCGGATGCCCCGCCCGCCCTCAGCCTGCGCCTGCTGCCCCAGGAGGCCCACACCCTGGGCCTCGCCCTGCGGGCTGTGGCCGAAGGGCGCAGCCCGGAGCGGGAGCTGTTCATGAGCCCCATGGCCAGCAACGGGCTGTTCGTGGGTCGGGTGGAGGCTGCCGGCATTCAGGTGGAGCTGGCGGGGGCCACCCTCCCCGCCGCCCTCCCCCTGGACTGGCCCCAGGTGGCCCGACTGGCGGCCCTGCTGCTGGCAGACGGCCCGGCATAAATACGCCCGAACCCTCTGAAGCACACCCGAATGCAGCGCCGGGCGGCGCCTGTGGTATGTTTGCAGGTGGTGACGCACTGTGCGTCTACACACTATCAAGACATCCCATTGCCGTTGCTGCGCCGCCCCTGGTGGCGCCAGCCGCCGCCATCACTGCATCATGAGCAAAACCCCGGATCTGTTCGACGCCCTCCCCCCCGCCACTGCCGACGAGGCCCCACCGCCGCCCGTGCCCCCCACGTCTGCCCTGCTGGACAACGGGGACACGCTGCCCCTGGACCTCTACGCCGAGCGCGCCTACCTCGCCTACGCCATGAGCGTGGTGAAGGCCCGCGCCCTGCCCCAGGTGGAAGATGGCATGAAGCCGGTCCAGCGCCGCATTCTGTACGCCATGAGCGAAATGCGCCTCTCGCCGGGCGCCAAGCACGTCAAGTCTGCCCGGGTGGTGGGCGACGTGATCGGTAAATACCACCCCCACGGCGACTCCAGCGTGTACGACGCCATGGTGCGGGTTGCCCAAGATTTTTCGCTGCGCTACCCGCTGGTGGATGGTCAGGGCAACTTCGGCTCCCGGGACGGGGATTCCGCCGCCGCGATGCGCTACACCGAGTGCCGCCTCACCCCCATCGCCGAACTGCTGCTCTCCGAGATCGACCGGGGCACCGTGGATTTCCGCCCCAACTACGACGGCGCCTTCCACGAGCCCCAACTGCTGCCCGCCCGGCTGCCCTTTGTGCTGCTCAACGGCGCCTCCGGCATTGCGGTGGGCATGGCCACCGAGATCCCGTCCCACAACCTGCGCGAGGTGGCCGACGCCGCCATCCACGCGATCGAGCACCCCGAGGCGACGGTCGTCGACCTGATGACCCACATCAAGGGGCCGGATTTCCCCGGTGGCGGGCAGATCATCTCGCCAGCGGCCGACATCCGCGCCGCCTACGAAACCGGCCGGGGCAGCCTCAAGCTGCGCGCCCGCTGGGTGATCGAAGACCTGGCCCGGGGCCAATGGCAGCTGGTGGTGACCGAGCTGCCCCCCGGCGTGTCGGCCCAGAAAATCCTGTGTGAGATCGAAACCCTCACCAATCCCCAGCCCAAGACCGGCAAGAAATCCATCGACGCTGATCAAGCCCAGCTCAAGGCCCTGATGCTCGCCGCCCTCGACCGGGTGCGCGACGAGTCCGGCAAGGATGCGCCGGTGCGCCTGGTGTTCGAGCCCAAGAGCCGCAATCAGGATGTGGGCGAATTCACCAACCTGCTGCTCGCCCACACCAGCCTGGAAACCTCCAGCTCCATCAATCTGGTGATGATCGGGCTGGATGGCCGCCCGGCCCAGAAGAGTCTGGCCGACATCCTCCACGAATGGGGCCGTTTCCGGGTGGCCACCGTGCGGCGTCGCACCCAGCACCGGCTGGGCCAGGTGAATGACCGGATTCACATCCTCGAAGGCCGGCACATCGTCTTCCTGAACATCGACGAGGTGATCCGCATCATCCGCGAATCCGACGAGCCCAAGGCCGCCCTGATCGCCCGCTTCCAGCTGAGCGACCGCCAGGCCGAGGACATCCTCGAAATCCGGCTGCGCCAACTGGCCCGCCTCGAAGGCATCAAGATCGAGCAAGAACTGGCCGAACTGCGCGGTGAGAAAGCCACCCTCGAAGGCCTGCTGGCCGACGAAGGCAAGCTGCGCACCCTGGTCATCAAGGAAATCCGCGCCGACGCCGACAAATACGGCGACGCCCGCCGCACCCTGGTCGAAGAGGCCGCCCGGGCCGGTGTCACCCAAACGGTGGTGGACGAACCCGTCACCGTGCTGGTGTCCCACAAGGGCTGGGTGCGGGCCCGCAATGGCCACGGCATTGACCTGGCCAACGTGGCCTTCAAGGATGGCGACCGCCTGGGCAGCGCCTTTGAGTGCCGCAGTGTGGATACGCTCATCGCCCTCACCGACGGAGGGCGTGCCCTCAGCGTGCCGGTGTCGGCCCTGCCTGACGGGCGCGGCAACGGGGTGCCCCTCAGTTCGCTGGTGGAGCTGCCCGCCGGGGCCAAAATCGCCCATGTGCTCGCGGGTGCAGGCACCCGCCGGGTGCTGTTTGCCAGCAACGCCGGCTATGGCTTCATCTGCAAGCTGGGCGACCTGATCGCCAGCAAAAAGGCGGGCAAGGAGTTCATCACCCTCGACGAAGGCAGCCAGCTGCTCCCGCCCCTGCTGTTTGATGAGGCCCCCGAAGCCGCCCACCTGGCCGCCCTCTCCAACACGGGCCGGCTGCTGCTCTTCCCCCTGGCCGAGGTCAAGGAGCTGGCACGCGGTGGCAAGGGCGTGATCCTGATGAAGCTCGATCCGGCTGAAAAGCTGGCCGATTGCTGCGTGTGCACCACCGGCCTTACCCTCGAAGGCGCCACCAAGGCCGGCAAGCTGGTCGAAACCCGTCTGAGCCCCAAGGATTGGGACGAATGGTACGGCGAGCGGGCCAAGAAAGGCCGCACCGCCCCGGGCCGCCAGCAGATGACAGCCCTGCGCCGCCCGGCGGACTAAACCGCCCGCACCGGGCGCCCTCGCCCCCATCTGGCGCGCGCCAAGCGCCAACCCCCGACCCCGCCCCTGTGGCGGGGTTTTTCATGGGCGCTGCACCCTGCCCATCACCACAATCAATTTGCAAAAATATGCAAATTCCAGTAATTCTTGTAAAAACACCACGGCGCACGCACCCTCCAACGCCTGCCCCCCCAGGAGATCACCATGCCTGTCGATAACGCCGGCAACACCAACACCAGCGCACGGAGCATCGGGCTGCTGGGCAGCACCGCCCAAAGCTTCAATGATTACGTGGGTAGCTATCGCATCCCGGACGAATATAGCTGTTGGGCGGTAGGCGCCCGGGGGTACGAATGCATCTGGGACGAGGGCGGCACCTACACCATCGACGTGGGCAAGCAAACCCAGGGCTGCACCATCAACCTGAACCCGGGCACCCGGTCTTCGGTGGGCAGCGGCCAGTTCCTGTACGCCAGCGGCACCGGCCAGTTGTGGTTCGATCAGGACGGCACCGGCTCAGGCCAGGCGGTGCTACTCGCCACCCTGAGCAACCGCCCCACCCTGGGCGCCAGCGATATTCAGCTGGTGAGCGCCTGAGGCATGGGCCCGGGATCACCTGGGCCCTACCCGCTCATCGTTCCCATCGAAACGCACGCTCAGAGCCAGCGCCACCACCTGCCCCGGCCCGGGGCGGGGAGGATGGGCCTGGAGCGCCCGGGCCAGGGCGGCTTCTGCCCACTGATCGAGTCGCGGGTGACCTGAGCCGTACTGCACGCGGGCCACGGGTGGCGTTCCGGCCTCGGCCCGCAGCTCCAGCACCACCGCCCCCTGCAGCCCATCCGGGGCAGGCCCACTCTGGGCCAGCTGCCGGGCCAAGGCCCGCGCCAGGGTGTAGCGATAAAACGCCCCATCAAACAAACCATCCCCCCCGGGCTCGCCTTGGGCCTCGGGCAATGGGGGCGCCTGGATTTGCGGGGCGGTGCGCGCCGGGCTAGGCGCAGCGCGCGGCGCTGGACGGGATTCTGGCGGGATAGACGGCGGGAGCGGCGGGCGTGGCACCGGCTTGCGCCCTGCGTTGGGCACATCCGCTGGCCGTGGCTGGGGCGACTCTGCCCTTACCAAGGCCTCGGCAAGCGGCGCCGCAGGCAGACGCACCGTCAGGGTCTGCCCACGTCCTGGGCGGGCCGGTGCGGGCCAGAATATCGCCAGATGCAGCACCACCGAGCCCAGACCAATCAGGCCCAAGGCCCCCCAGCGCTGCCGGGTAGCGGCCGCCAAACGCTGAACATCCCGTTGAAGCGTGCGCTGGAGCGCGCACAGACGATCGACAAAGGCATCCACGGCGGGCTCCGACCATGCTTTATGCATGGTAATTGTGCCCGCCCGCGCCCGCGCCTTCAACGCTCCCGGAACGACTCAGTAAGTTAGGCGCAGCCAAAGACTGCTTCAGACACGCAGAGACAACCCCCTCGCTTTGCTCCAGCCAAGGCCGAGGGCGCTTACAAGAAAGAAAATGGCATTTTTATGAAAAAACAAAAAACCAGCCACAGTCAAACATTAAGGGTTCAATCCTAAAAAATGCTGTCTATCAATCAAAAAAGCCAGTCAGCATGCTGACTGGCTTTTCTTGCGCCTGAATTATCCCGGGCTGGGCCCGGGCAGGGTTTTAATGCTTCACCACATCCTCGGCTTTGGGGGCTTCGGGGGCGGCGACCGGGGCTTCGGCCCCAGCGGCTTCGGGCAGGGGCTCGGGGGCGCGCTCCAGGGCGCGTTCGAGTACCTGGTCGATCCACTTCACCGGCACGATCTCGAGGGCGTTCTTGACGTTCTCGGGGATGTCGGCGAGATCCTTGACGTTTTCTTGAGGAATCAGGGCGGTGGTGATCCCGCCTCGCACGGCGGCGAGCAGCTTTTCCTTGAGACCACCGATGGGCAGCACTTCGCCGCGCAGGGTGATTTCACCGGTCATGGCCACGTCGCAACGCACCGGAATGCCGGTCAGCACAGACACGAGGCCGGTGCAGATGGCGATGCCGGCAGAGGGGCCATCCTTGGGAATGGCGCCTTCGGGCAAGTGGATGTGAATGTCGGACTTCTGGTAGAAGTCTTCGGCAATCCCGAGGGACTTGGAGCGGCGGCGCACCACCGACAGGGCCGCCTGGACGGATTCCTGCATCACTTCACCCAGCTTGCCGGTGGTCATGATCTTGCCCTTGCCGGGCAGCGCGACGGCTTCCACGGTGAGCAGTTCGCCGCCCACTTCAGTCCAGGCCAGGCCAGTCACCTGACCCACCTGGTTTTCCTTCTCGGCCATGCCGAAGGAGTACTTGCGCACGCCCAGGTATTTGTCGATGTTCTTGGCGTTGACGATCACCTTGGCCTTGCGCTTGCCCAGCACGATGGCCTTCACCACCTTGCGGCAGACCTTGGAGACTTCGCGCTCCAGGCCACGCACGCCGGCTTCCCGGGTGTAGTAACGGACGATTTCACGCAGGGCGTCTTCGGTGACCGAAAGCTCCTCGCGCTTGATCCCGTTGTTCTTCATCTGCTTGGGAACCAGATAACGCTGGGCGATGTTGACCTTTTCATCCTCGGTGTAGCCCGACAGGCGGATGACTTCCATCCGGTCCAGCAGCGGTGCGGGGATGTTGAGGGTGTTGGCCGTGGCCACGAACATCACGTCGGACAGATCGTATTCGACTTCGATGTAATGATCGACGAAGGTGGCGTTCTGTTCCGGGTCCAGCACCTCCAGCAGGGCGGAGGACGGGTCACCCCGGAAATCCTGACCCATCTTGTCGACTTCATCCAGCAGGAACAGGGGGTTGCGCACGGCCACCTTGGTCATGTTCTGCAGGATCTTGCCGGGCATGGAGCCGATGTAGGTGCGACGGTGGCCGCGAATTTCGGCCTCGTCACGCACACCACCCAGGCTCATGCGCACGAACTTGCGGTTGGTGGCGCGGGCCACCGACTGGCCCAGGGAGGTCTTGCCGACCCCCGGAGGCCCGACCAGGCACAGGATGGGCGCCTTGACCTTGTCGACGCGCTGTTGCACGGCAAGATACTCAAGGATGCGTTCCTTGACCTTCTCGAGGCCGTAATGCTCCTTGTCGAGCACCTTTTCGGCTTCGGTCAGATCCTTGCTGATGCGGGACTTCTTCTTCCAGGGCAGGCCGACCAAGGTTTCGATGAAGTTGCGCACCACGGTGGCTTCGGCCGACATGGGAGACATCAGGCGCAGCTTCTTCAGCTCGGCCTGGGCCTTGGCGGTGGCCTCCTTGGTCATGCCGGCGGCCTTGATCTTCTTCTCCATCTCTTCCAGGTCGGCGCCGTCTTCGCCCTCACCGAGTTCTTTCTGGATGGCCTTGACCTGTTCGTTCAGGTAGTACTCGCGCTGGCTCTTTTCCATCTGGCGCTTGACGCGGCCACGGATGCGCTTTTCGACCTGGAGGATGTCGAGTTCGGTTTCGAGCTGGGCCAGCAGCCGTTCGAGCCGCTCGCCGGCATCGAACATTTCGAGGATTTCCTGCTTCTGCTCGAGCTTGAGGGGCAGATGGGCGGCAATGGTGTCCGCCAGCCGGCCCGCTTCTTCGATGCCGGACAGGGAGCTGAGAATCTCGGGGGGAATCTTTTTGTTGAGCTTAACGTACTGGTCGAACTGGCTGATGATGGCCCGACGCATCGCTTCAACTTCGTTGTTGCCGGTATCGCCTGCCGCCACCGGCTGGGCCTTGGCCACAAACAGGGTGCGCTGGTCTTCGATGGACAACACGCGGGCACGCTGCACACCTTCGACCAGCACCTTCACGGTGCCGTCGGGCAGCTTGAGCATCTGCAGGATGTTGGCCACGCAGCCCAGACCATAGAGGTCTTCGGCGGAAGGCTCATCCTTGGCTGCAGACTTCTGGGCGACCAACAAAATGCTCTTGCTTGCCTCAGAGGCGCTTTCGAGTGCCTTGATGGACTTGGGGCGCCCCACAAACAGGGGAATCACCATGTGGGGGAACACCACCACGTCGCGCAGGGGCAACAGGGGGAGTTCGATCTCTTCTTCTGGGAGGTCAAGCGCGCTCGACATGCTTATTCCTTTAAAGGCACTAAGGCCCCATATGGGGCCCTAGTCACATCAATTCAAGCAGAGTGCAGCGAAAAAACCTGAAACGTCTGCTCGATCAGTTGGAGCCGGAGACCTTGGGCTGATCGGCGTAGATCAGGATCGGCTGGGC
>JAJTBM010000143.1 GCA_021286885.1 Rhodocyclales bacterium | reverse complement strand
CTTGCCTTGAGACAGCAAAACTTCAGCTTCAATGCCAAAAACCACGCCACTGGCAGACTTCGGCTTCTGGAGATCCCGGGCAACGGCAATGGCTGCATCGTAACGCTTAGCATCCACCATCAGGGCCACCAAACGCTGCTGAGCATCCAGCGTATCCGGCTTCACCCCCAGCGCTTTGCGAAGACTTTGCTCGGCGCTCGTCATGTCCTTCATCGTGGCTTGCAAATCCGCCATCGCAATAAAAGGCATCGGAGAGTTGGGAACACGGGCAGCCAGTTTGCTGAAGGTGCTCAACGCCTGCTGGTGCTCACCGGCAGAAACCTGGGCACGCCCCAGCAGATCCAGCACGGCAGGGTCATCCGGGGATTGGGCTGCAGCCTCCTGGGCCAGAGACAAAGCCCGCTTGGTGTCTCCTGCTTGGGCCAAAGTACGGGCCAAAGCCAAGCGCAGAGGAACGTAGTCTGCAACCGCAGCAAACCCTTTTTCCAGAACGGCCTTGATATCTGCAGGCTTACCGCCGGTTTGACCAAGGTAGTCTGCATATTGCAGATATGCCTGACCATCCTTGGGGTTTTTGGCCAAATAATCCTGATAGCGCTTGGCCCCCACCTCTGGCTGCTTCTCCTGGGCATCCATGCGGGCCAAGTTGATCAGGGCCGTGAGAAGATCCGGCTTCAGGCTCAACGCTGCTTCAAAAGCCTTGCGGGCACCTGCAGGATCTTTGTTCGCCATCAAAACGCCACCCTTCATATTGAGGGTGACAGGATCGTTCGGCCTCTTCTTTTCAAGCACATGCAGGGCAGCCAGGGCCTTGGCAGGTTCGTTACGACGCAGATGGGCCATGATCAGGGCAATATCTGCCTGACCATCGCTGGTATCCAGAGAGGACGCAGCTTCAAGATCATGGAAACCCTGCTCAACCTCACCACTCGCCAAGCGAGATGCTGCTAGCTTGGTACGGTATTCTGCGTTTTTCGGATCTGCTTTCGCCGCTTTCTGGTAATACTCACCCGAGCGTGCAAAACCTCCGTTGACTGCATAAACCTGCCCGGCCAGACCGAAAAGGGTCGGATCATTTTCATCCGGATTTTTCAGCAAGGGCTGGAGTGCTTCCAATGCTTTGGTCGGTTCTCTCAAGCCTATGAATGCGGACACCAGCATCCGTCTTGCAATCGCAATATTCGGGGCCTGCTCCAATACTTGGCTAAGATTCACCTGGGCCTGGGCGAAATCTCGACGCTGCAACTGGAGCGTCGAGGCCAAGAGCAACGCAGGGGCAAACTTAGGGGCTGCCTTCAGGCAGGCCATTACATTTTCATACGCCCGATCCGGCTTGTTGCTCTTGATATCAATACTTGCCTGGAAATACAGGCCCAAAGGATGATTCGGCGCAGCCTTATTCAGATCTTCCAGACGAATCTGCGCCTGATCCAAACGATCCAATCGCAGAAGCGTGGTAATCAGGGTCTGATAGGACGGAAGATCATTCGGATTTGCCTTAACGACGGCATCCAGTTCGGCAATGGCTTCGTCGTACTTACGTTGAGCAAGAAGAAGGGTCGCCTTGAGATTGCGCCCCTCGGTCAGATCCGGATTGTCTTTCAGGATGGCAGTCACTTCATCCAGCGCAGCCTGAGCGTCTTGTGCAGACTTCAAGCGGGCAAGACCTACCCGAGCGGCCGGAAAGCCGGGCTGAGCCTGGAGAGCAGAGCGGAACGATTCCGCAGCCGTATCAGGCTTACGCTGGGCCAGCCAAGCATAGCCCTGCTGGGTGATGAATTCGGCCCGGGACTCTGCCTTGGTCAGCGGCTGAGTGGAAAGCTCCCCTGTCACCTTTTCTGGCTGATCGGTCATGAGCAACGACTTGGCTAGCCGGGGCACCACTTCATCGGCGGAATAACCCGCCTCCAGGGCACGCTGCAGCTCTTTTTCTGCGCTGGCGAAATCGCCCTGCTCAAAATAGATCTTGCCCAGCAGGAACCGGGCTTCGGCCAAGCGAGGCTCCTTCTGAAGGGCGTTTTTGAGTTGAATGGAGGCAGCGTTTTTATCGTTTTTGGCCAGATAATCTTTGGCCGAACCCACCATGGACTCAGGGCTGGCGCCACAGGCCGCCAACAGAAGGGCGCAAAGGGAACTCAAAACCACCCGGCGCACACGAACAGGCCGGGAACAGGAGCGTTTATGCTGTTTTTGTTCGGTCACGTCAAATCTCTTTCTTCAGTCCAAATCGGTTCATCAGATCGTACAGGGTGGGCCGGCTGATCCCGAGAACCTCAGCTGCGCGTGCCACGTTGCCATTCACTCGGGCCATCACACGCACCACCGCGCGGCGCTCGGCCTCCTCGCGCACGACCCGCAGGTTCAGGGACGCCAACGCCTCGTCCCCCTTGGGGAAGATTCCGATGTCCTCAGGCGTTATGCACGAACCATCCGCCATTATGACGGCGCGCTTGATCGAATTTTCAAGCTCCCGAATATTACCTGGCCAGCGATGGGTTTCGATACACTGCAATGCATCATCCGTCAGCGACATGGTTCCGCGCCCGTTCTGGGATGCAAAACGCTGGGCAAACGCATGGGCAAGCAGCACCGCATCGCCCTCCCGGTCGCGCAGGGGAGGAATCTCGACCACGATTTCGGCCAGACGGTAGTACAGATCCTCCCGAAAACGGCCCGCCTGGATGAGGCTTTTCAGATCTTGGTGGGTTGCACAGACAATGCGCACATCCACCGGGATTTCCTCCCGCCCACCAATGCGCTCAATCACACGTTCCTGCAGGAAGCGTAGGAGTTTGGCCTGAAGCGGCTGAGGCAGGTCACCGATTTCGTCCAGGAACAAAGTGCCCTTGTTGGCGACCTCGATCTTGCCCAGCGTTTGTTTGACGGCGCCGGTAAATGCGCCCTTTTCATGCCCGAACAGCTCGCTTTCGAGCAGATTTTCGGGAATGGCCGCGCAGTTGATCGCCACGAAACGCTCATTACGGCGCGGGGACAGCTCATGCACGCCCCGGGCCAGCACTTCCTTGCCGGTACCACTCTCACCCAGCAACATAACCGTCACGCCCGCTGAGGCGACTTTTTCGATCAGTCGGCAGACACGCAACATGCCGGCATCCCGGGTGATGACCCCGGCAAGGGCGCTCCCCTGCTGAACCTTGAGACGGCGGTTATCCTGCTGGAGATCGTAGAGGCGAAAGGCCCGGTCGATGGTCAGCAGCAGCAGATCCGGCTCAAAGGGCTTGGCAAAGAAATCGTAAGCGCCCATCCCGACGGCACGCACGGCATTGTCGCGGTCATGCTGACCAGTCAGGACGATCACCTTGGTATCGGGGGCCAAGGCGAGCATTTCCCCAAGGAGTTGAAACCCTTCGGTTACGTCATCTTCGGCCGGGGGCAACCCCAGATCCATGGTAACCACAGCGGGCTCATGGCGCCGCAGTTGGGCAATGGCTTCTTCCCGATTGCTGGCTACAACAGTTTCGTATTGATCAAAGGCCCAGCGCATCTGTTTCTGGAGGGCGGGATCATCCTCCACGACCAGAAGGGTCCTGCGTTTATCGCTCATGGCTTGGGATTATGCGGTGTCACGCGGCGAGTTGTCGGGGGCTAGAGGGATGCAGATCTGGAAACGGGTGCCAGCACCAACCGCGCTTTCCACATGGAGTTCACCGCCAAGTTCACGGATGTACTGCTGCACCTCATACGCACCAATCCCCATGCCACTCGCCTTGGTTGTCTGAAAAGGCTTGAAGAGCTGGTCTCTGATGAAGGCGGGAGACATGCCACATCCGGTGTCCAGCACAGTAATGCATGCCTTGTTAACGTCACCGGAAAGGCTTACTGAAACACTACCATGCTCAGGAGTGGCATCGAGTGCATTTTGCACTATGTGACCAAGTATTCGTTCCAGGCGCTCCGGGTGTGCCAATACAGTCAAGTCCATCACGACCTCATCCAACCGGGGACGGGGCAGATAATGTCGGCGGGCATGCACCAGATGCTCCAGCAAGGGGTGAAGATGGACAGGGCGACGCTGGTTGATGGGAGTTTTTTCCATCAACTGAGCCATCAACCCGCGCATCCGGTTTTCCACATGGCGCACGGTATCGAGCATGTCAGCCTGAAACTCGGGGTTATCCTTGTGACGCTCGGCGTTACGCAGCATCAGCGAGAGCTGGGCCACCAAGTTCTTGAGATCGTGCACCACGAAGGCCGACATGCGATTGAAGGCGTCAAACTTGCGCGCCTCCAAAAGCGCCTCAGCGGCCTGCATCCGGGCAAAATAGCTGGCGGCCTGACGCCCGGCCATTTTGAGCAGATCCAGCACCTCCCAGTTCACATCTACGGGCGTCCGGGGGCTCAGGAGCACCACAAAGCCAGCCAAGCCACCCGCGGCGATCAAAGGCACGATGAGCCAGACTTCGTCCATTTCCGCCACCCATTCTGGCCAGACCACATCCTCCACCGCCCGATGCCCTGCACGCATCTCTTCAAGATTCATGACCCATTCCCGGGTCAACATGAACCGAATGAACGGGCTGTGCTCATGCTCCTGCACACCGGAATGGGGCATGTTCAAGCGTGCCTGCTGGCTGTAGACCCCATTTGCATCCCGCAGCCAGACGCCACCACCGGGGCTTTCCACCAGATCCGCCAGCATCTTCAGGACGGACTCGCCCATCCCCAGGCCATCACTGGCCCCGGATAAAGCCTGGGTGGTATTGAGCCATTCACGCCGATAGTCATACCGATAGGCAAAAAAATGCTTGGCCAACCAAACCTTGAGCCGCGCCCGGTAGGCACCAGAAAACAGCACCACCCCCAGCAGCAGCACGCCCCCAAACAAAAAGGCCAATTGAAGGGCCTGCCCCCAGTCCCCACCAAAATAGCGCATGTAATACCCAGCGCCAGACAACAGGAGCAAGTAGAGACCTGAGCTGGCCATGGCGGTGGAGTGGAACACCACGTCACGGGAGACAAAGATGCGGAAAGTCCAGTCAGGATTTCGAGAAGCCGACAGTGCCACGAGCGGAATGGCTAGGGAGTGGGCAAACCCGCGCACGCTCCAGATGGTCGGATGAATACGGCTGAACAGCAGGGTATCGGAGTACAGATACACATCAAATGCAAACAGTCCGGCCAAACCGATGGTCAGGGGTTTGACTCCCCAACGCGACAAATCCGACACCGAGCGATAAAACTGCTCCAACAGCACCAGGCCAAACACGGAAATCAGCATGGATGCCCCTGCCCAGGTACGCAGAGGTGTGTCGTACACCGAGATTTCCAGCGCAAAACAGATAACTGCGAGCAAACCCACGCAGGAAATCAGCATGCTCAAGGGCAGCGGCCAGGCGGGAAGCTCCCCCGAATCGGCTTGTTTATCCTGGTGCATAAGCAGCATGACCAGAAAACCAAACCAGGCCGCCAAACGCAGCTCATCAAAGCCGTTCGCCACATGAAACAGCCAGGACTGGCCTGAAACCGCAAACCACCAATTGGACACCGCCCACAGCGTGCTGGCGAGGGTTGCCAGGATCAGGAAGCCCCCGCGTGCATGCCGCCGCCAGGCCACCAGCAGGTAAACGGTAAACAGCCCATGGAACAGGGCTGCGAAGGCGTAGCTCCAGACGGAGACTTGGGAAAGGATGAATTCCATCAGGGCCTTGGGGAAGGCAGCCAGAGGCCTCCGGCTACCGCCCCCTCTCCGGAGAGAGGGGGGTGGGATCGAACGCGAACGGGCTCGGGCCGTATATCAGTGTGCGCCGTCGCCAGTCAGCACCACACGGACGGTTTCAAACAACACCACCGTATCCAGGAAAAGGGTGTGGTTCTTGACGTAATAAAGGTCGTACTGGAGCTTGTTGATCGCATCATCCACCGAAGCACCGTACTGGTAGCGCACCTGGGCCCAGCCGGTCACACCGGGCTTGACGCTGTGGCGCACGGCGTAAAACGGGATTTCCTGGGTGAGCTGATCCACAAAGTAGGGGCGCTCGGGGCGGGGCCCCACCAAGCTCATGTCACCACGCAGCACATTGAACAGCTGGGGCAGTTCGTCGATCCGGGTCTTGCGCATGATGCGGCCCGTACGGGTCACCCGGTCATCGTTGGCACTGGCCCAACGAGGCTTGCCGTCGCGCTCTGCGTCGCGGCGCATGCTGCGGAACTTGGTGACCTTGAACAACCGACCGCCCAGCCCCACCCGCTCCTGGCGGTAGAACACCGGGGCACCGTCTTCGAGCACGATCATCAGGGCCGCCAGTAGCATGATGGGGGAGGCCAGAATCAGCAGCCCCAGGGAGCAGATGATGTCGAACACTCGCTTGACCGCCGTGCGCATCCAGCCCTGGCGGAAGCCTTCGCCATAAATCAGCCAGCTGGCCTTGAGGGACTCCACCCGCACCTGCCCCTGAACGCGTTCAAAGAAGGTGGAGAGATCGCAGACCTTGACCCCCGCCAACTTGCAGTCCAGCAGTTCGCGCAGGGGCAGCACACCACCACGGCGCTCTTTAACAGCCACGATGATTTCATTCACCTGGAGCTTGCGTGCAACTTCCAGCAGGCTGCCTTCGGTGCGCAGGATGCGCTTGGTATCCACGCACTGCTCATCCACCGAGCCGGCTTGATAGAAGCCCACCATCTGCAGGCCCGGATTGGCCGCATCGTTGAGGGCTGCATCCACCGCCATTGCATCGGCACCCGTGCCGATCACCATAATTCGCTTCACAAACAGACCACTCCCGGCCCGGCGCAGGGACAAACCCCGGGCCGAGACCACGAACCCCAGCAGAAGAATCACGTTGATTTCCAGGGCCTGATGGGTCATTTCATTCCAGGGCAGAACCTGAAAAATCCCGTAGGCCACTGGCACGCTGAGGGCAATCAGCATCGCGATGCGCATCAGGGTTTCCTTGATGCCTCGCCCGCACGCACTCTGGTACAAGCCCAAAGCACCGTTCAAGGCCATCATCGTCAGCGCGAACACAAAAGCTGAGGGTACGACGATCCGCAGGGCTTCCAGATCCATGCGGACGTCCCAATAAAACACCCCGATTACGGCTGCAGAGAGCAGCAGCGCATCAAACAGCAGCTTGACGAGCGTATTCGAGGGAACGTAGTGATTGAACAATTTCAGCATTTCAGACCTCGGCTGTCGTTGCGGACAACTGCCCGTGCCAAGTGAATCGGAGGACAACGGCCTGGGGCCGTGCAAGGTCTGAGCCATACCGCCACAAACCCCAGTCCTGAAACCTTGCCGAGCGTCAGACACACCCCGGCAAATGGATTGAACCGTCGGCCTGAACGATAACGGACACCTCCCGGGGTGCATGTGAAGCGCGTCACGGGAAAATTACATTTTCCTACAGAAGCCCAAATTTTCAGGGCGTACATCCCTTTTAAGGCAGCGGGTGACAAATTGCGGCA
>JAJTBM010000142.1 GCA_021286885.1 Rhodocyclales bacterium | reverse complement strand
GGCCGTCGAGTTCGTGAAGAGTGGGGCGGAGATTTACCGCAAGGTGTGAGGCGCGGGGGTGTAAAACCTGAGGCGCATCAACGCGTCGCTGCACTCCGTAGCGACGTAAAAAAGCCGGGCCAGACAGCAGTGTCTGGCCCGGCTTTTTTCGGGACATCTCAGAACATCTCAGGATATCTCAAGGCATCTGATCCAGCAGCCCCGCGCTGGGCGAACTGGGGGACGCCTGATACACCCGGCGCGGCATGCGTCCGGCCAGAAAGGCATGGCGCCCCGCCTCCACCCCGCGCCGCATCGCCAGGGCCATGCGCACCGGATCACCTGCGGCCGCAATGGCCGTGTTCATCAACACCCCATCACATCCCAGCTCCATCGCAATCGCCGCATCGGACGCGGTCCCCACGCCGGCATCCACGATCACCGGCACCTGGGACTGCTCAATGATGATGCGCAGATTCCAGGGGTTGAGAATGCCCATGCCCGACCCGATCAGGCTGGCCAGGGGCATGATGGCCACACATCCGATGTCCTCCAGCATGCGGGCCTGCACAGGATCATCCGAGCAATACACCATCACCCGAAAACCTTCCCGTACCAGAATTTCGGCGGCCTGGAGCGTTTCGGGCATGTTGGGAAACAAGGTCTCCTTGCTGCCCAGTACCTCCAGCTTGACCAGATCATGCCCATCCAGCAGCTCCCGCGCCAAGCGCAGGGTACGCACCGCATCCAGGGCCGTAAAACACCCGGCGGTGTTGGGCAAGAGGGTGTAGCGCCGGGGGTCAAGCACCTCCAGCAGGCTCGGTGTCGACGGGTCCTGCCCGATGTTAGTGCGCCGGATCGCCACCGTGACGATCTGGGCGCCGCTCGCCTCGATGGCATCCCGGGTCTGGGTGAAATCCCGATACTTGCCCGTACCCACCAGCAAACGCGAGCGGAAAGTCTCGCCCCCCATGATGAAGGGCGTATCCAGGGGGCCGGTAGTGATGCTGTCCATATGTCCCATGCTTCAACCTCCTCCAACCGCAACGACAATTTCCACCCGATCGTCGGCCTCCAGGCCCACCGATCCGTAATGGCTCTTGGGCACGATGTGCCCGTTCAGCTCGACGGCCACGCGCTTGCCCGCATAGCCCAGCGCCTCCAGCAGATCAGCAATCCGGCAGGCCGCTGGCAGATCGCGCACCGCACCGTTCAGGTGAATGGGGATGGCACCGGAGCTCATGGCTGCGCGTCCAGCGGTTCAGCCAACTGTCCGGCCAGTTGGTCGGCCCGATAGGACGAACGCACCAGGGGGCCGGCGGCCACTTCCCGAAATCCCAGGGACAAGGCCCGAAGCCGCCAGGCCTCAAAGTCTGCGGGCGACACATAGCGCTCCACCGGCAGATGGGCCACCGAGGGCCGGAGGTATTGGCCCAGGGTCAGGATGTCGCACTGGTGGGCGCGCAAGTCCTGCAAGGTCTGCCACACCTCGTCATCGTGTTCGCCCAAGCCCAGCATGAGCCCCGACTTGGTGGGAATGTTCGGCTGCTGCGCCTTGAACGCTGCAATCAAGTCCAGGGATTCCGCGTAATCAGCCCCCGGCCGCACCGCCCGATACAGGCGTGGCACCGTCTCGATGTTGTGGTTGAAGACATCGGGCGGGCTGCGCAGCAAGGCCCCCAGCGCAGTCGATACCCGCCCCCGAAAATCCGGGGTCAGAATCTCCACCTGTACATGGGGGGTGAGCGTCCGGATTGCACCCACACAGTCGGCAAAATGGCCGCCCCCCCCATCCCGCAGGTCATCGCGATCCACGGAGGTCAGCACCACATAGCGCAGCTTCATGGCGGCCACCGTGCGGGCCAGCCGGGCCGGCTCATCCGCATCCAGCGGCGCGGGCCGGCCATGGGCCACATCGCAATACGGGCAGCGCCGGGTACAGATGCTGCCCATGATCATGAAAGTTGCAGTCCCCCGGGCAAAGCACTCGCCCAGATTGGGGCAATCCGCTTCTTCGCAGACGGTATGCAGTTCCTGGGCCCTCAACAGCTGTTGCAGCGCCTTGACCGATGCGGTGCCGGGATCCCGAGCCCGCAGCCAGGGGGGCTTGGGGGGCGAAGGGCGCTGGCTGTCCACCCGCACCGGAATGCGCTCCAACTTGGCGGCACCGCGCAAACCCACGGGGTCGGTGGCAGAGGGGGTGGGCGTCGAAAAGGACATGATTCCTCCTGATACGTGGAAGAGCGGGCCCGGCCCGACACCCGGCATTTGCGCCGGATGCAACCGGGCCCGCCCGAGCCGATGGCGTCTCAGCCCAGGAAACGGGCAATCACCCGATTCACATCGTTGGCGGCTTCCATCTGCACCATGTGGCCCCGGTTCCCCAGAACCTCCACCTGCACGCCGCCCGACAGGGCCCGGGCATGGGCGACCGGAATAATCCGATCCTCTTCCCCCCAGATCACCAGCACCGGCTTGCCCAGCGCCCCCAGCCCCTGGGCCAGCACGCTGCTCTGGCGGCCATTGACGAACAGCTTGCCCGACAGGGTGCTCAAGGCCTGACCCACGCCCTCCAGGCGCTTGTACTTGAGCAGGTCATCCACCAGCTGGCGGGTCACCAGGCTGCTGTCAGCAAACAAGTCGGCCAGAACCGGCTTGAGGGCATTGCGGTTGCCCGCGGCGACAAAACCATCGATATACGCCGAGTTGATTTCTTCCCCCAGGCCAGCACTACAGATCAGGCTCAAGGAACGCACCCGGGCCGGATGGCGCCGGGCCAGCATCAGTGCAACCGCCCCGCCCATGGAGTGCCCGACCAGATGGGCCCCATCGACCCCCACGGCGGCCATGAAGTCGGCCACCGTATCGGCCAGCGCCTCCAGGCTTCCCTCGCCCACATCCTTGGACGACTCCCCATGCCCCGGCAGATCCAGGGCATACACCGCCCGGTCCGCGGCCAGGGCTTCGTGGTTGAACAACCAGTTGTTCAGGTCGCCCCCAAAGCCGTGGATCAGCACCATGGGCTCGCCGCCTTCGCCACGCTTGAGATAGCGCAGCTTGCGCCCCTTGACCTCGATCTTCTGGGGCGTGGGGCCCTGATCTTCCTCGTCCTCCCCCGCCGGGGTGAAGTTGGACTGGAACTCGGTCACAAAGGCGTCGATGTCCCCATCCGCCACGCTGGCATCGGCAATCACCCCCAGCAAGCCGCCCACCGGCAGCACATCTTCCTCACTGGCCAGCTGGCGCCGCAACAGCCCCGGCGCCACAGCCTCCACGGCGCCGGCAATCTTCTCGCTCTCGACTTCCACAATCTCCTGGCCCGCCTCGATGGTGTCACCCACCTGCTTGAGCCAACCGTTGACCTTCCCCTCCTGCATGGAAAGGCCCCACTTGGGCATGGTGATGGGGTAAATGGCGGACATTAGCGGTACTCCTTCAGGGACTTGGCAGCAGCCACGATCTTGGCGGCGCTGGGGATGTAAAGCTCTTCCAGCGCATCGCTGAAAGGTACGGGGGCATGGGGGCCGGTAATCTGGCGGATGGGCGCCTTGAGGCTGGCAAACGCCCGCTCGGCCGCGAGCCCGGCAATGTCGGACGCCATGCTGCAGCGCGGATGAGACTCATCGACCACGATCAGGCGGCCGGTTTTCTCGACGCTTTCGAGAATCGTGTCGGTATCCAGGGGCGAGGTGGTGCGCGGATCAATGATTTCGCAGTGAATGCCAGCCTTCTGCAACTCGGCGGCAGCCTCCTGGGCCTTCTGCACCATGCGCCCCAGCGCTACGATGGTGATGTCGTGGCCTTCACGCACCACGGCGGCCTCACCAAAAGGCACGGTGTAGCTTTCTTCGGGCACCTCGCCCTCCATGGTGTAGAGGGCCTTGTGCTCCAGGAAGATCACCGGATCGTTATCGCGAATCGACTGGATCAGCAGCCCCTTGGCGTCATAGGGGTTGGAAGGCACCACCACCTTCAAACCCGGAATGTGGGTGAAGACGTTGTACAGGCACTGGGAGTGCTGGGCTGCCGCCCGGAAACCCGCGCCGTACATGGCACGAATCACCACCGGCGTCTCGGCCTTGCCGCCAAACATGTAGCGAAACTTGGCTGCCTGGTTAAAGATCTGGTCAAAGCAGACGCCCAGGAAGTCCACAAACATCAGCTCGGCCACCGGACGCATGCCGCAGCAGGCAGCCCCCACCGCCGCCCCCACATAGCCCGACTCGGAAATCGGGGTATCGATCACCCGGCCCGGGTGCTTGTGGTAGAGCCCACGGGTCACCCCCAACACCCCGCCCCAGGCATCCTGCTCTCCCGGAGAGCCGGCCCCACCGGCCACGTCCTCACCCATCACGATCACGTTCTGATCGCGGCTCATTTCCTGATCCAGGGCCTCGTTGATGGCCTGCTGGTAAGTAATCTTTCGTGCCATTTCCTGTTTCCTCTATCGCTCTAGCTGTCGCTGTAGGTATGGGGCGTGATCAGTAGCTGACGTACACATCGGTGAGCAGATCCGCCTCGCCGGGCTTGGGATCGGACTTGGCCTTGACCACGGAGGCATCGATCAGCGCCTTCACTTCGGCATCAATGGCATCCAGTTCGGCCTGGCCGATCTGGCCGTTGCTGGTCACACGCCGGGCAAACTGCAGCAGGCAATCCTTAGTTTCACGAATGTTCTGGACTTCACCGGGGGCCCGGTAAGTCTGCTGGTCGCCCTCGAAGTGGCCGTAATAGCGGGACAGCTTTACCTCCACCAAAGACGGGCCGCCCCCTTGACGGGCACGTTCGATGGCGGCGCCGGCCGCCTCATACACGGCAAAGAAATCGAAGCCATCCACCGTGACGCCCGGCATCCCGAAGGCCGAAGCCCGGTCCGCAATGTTTGCGCAGGCCACCGAGAAGTTGGACGAGGTGGCTTCGGCGTAGCCATTGTTTTCGGCCAGGAAGATCACCGGCAGTTTCCACACCGCAGCCAGGTTCATGGCCTCGAAAATGGTGCCCTGATTGGATGCTCCGTCACCGAAAAAGCACACGCTGACCAGGGGCTGCCCCCGCAGCTTGGCCGCCAGGGCGGTGCCGCAGACCAGCGGCCCGCCGCCCCCCACGATGCCGTTGGCGCCCAGCATGCCCACCGACAAATCGGCAATGTGCATGGAGCCGCCCTTGCCCTTGCAGGTGCCGGTCTTGCGCCCCCAGATCTCGGCCATCATGCCCACCGGGTCCACCCCCTTGGCAATGCAGTGGCCGTGCCCCCGGTGGGTACTGGCAATATGGTCATCCGGGCCGAGGTTCATGCACACGCCTGTAGCCGAGGCCTCTTCGCCTGCGTAAAGGTGCACAAAGCCCGGAATCTCGCCCGTAGCGAAATCGGTGTGCAGACGCTCTTCAAATTCGCGGATGGTGCGCATCGTGCGATAAGCCTTGAGCAGGTCATCGCGAGTGAGCTGTTTGGTCACGTTAGTCTCCAGGTTATTGGATTTATGGGATGCGCCCGGAGCCGGCAAAACATACCGGCTCAAGGACTGGGTAAAGGCACGGATGCCAGGGTCTGTGCCGGGCCGCACGGGGATCGATCCAGCGTGTGTGTTCCATCACGCAGACCTTGCCAACAACGCAAGGAGGAACACTGTTTCACGATCACCTGCAATTCAGCCCGGCAATTGCCCTTCATTCAGCACGGCCCATGCCAAATCCTGCCCGGATACCAAAATGCGGCATCGCACTAATTCACCAACCCCAACCACAGGCGGACAACCAGCAAATCAGCTTTATTTTTTAATGCCCTGCAGCAAAAAACAAAACGTTTCCCCTGCACTCCGAAAATCGATACCAAATCGAGAAAATGAGACACCTGTCTCAGTTTCAAGAGACAAACGTCAGCATTGCGTTAATCCGCGTTGCGGAATAGTCTTGCCACCCACCAAAGGATGTTTCTCCAAGACACCGACTCCCAACATATAAGGGGGAAATAAAATGAATCGGGGACAATGCGAAATTGCCCGCCACGTGGAACGTGTGGTTGCGGCGGTGGAGAAAGGGGGGCTGCTGTCCCGGCACCCCGCCCAAGACAGGCTTGCCCGCTCATGGCAACGCTCCCTCAGCAAGTACCAGGTGGATCCCGGTCTGGCGACCGTGCCCCAGGTGGTCACCCCCCAGGAGCTGCGGGAACACCGGGATCGGCTCGATACCTTCATGCGCATCGCCCGGGATGGCCTGGATCGCCTGCACGCCCAATTGCTGCCCTCCAACTACTGCGTGCTGCTCACCGACGCCACCGGGGTCACGGTGGATTTCCGCACGGTGCCCAGCCTGGACAAGGAGTTCCGGGCCCAGGGTTTCCGTGACGGGACGCGTTGGTCAGAAATGGAAGAAGGCACCTGCGGCGTGGGGACCAGCCTGGTGGACGGTCAGCCCATTCTGGTGCACCGGGATGAGCACTTCCGCTCCCACAACATCGGCTTCACCTGTAGCTCGGCGCCCATCTTCGGGATTGATGACCGCCCCCTGGCCGTACTCGATGCCTCGGCCCTGCACTCTCCCGAAAACCGGGACAGCCAGATGCTGGTGTTTCAGATGGTCATCGAAAAAGCCCGCCTGATTGAGGACGCGTTTGCCTTCCACAGCCTGCGGGATCACTGGATTCTGCAACTGGGGCGCACCCCCGAGCTGATGACGGTGCACACCGACTATCTGCTGGCGTTTGACGACATGGGGCTGTTCGTGGGCGGCAACCGCCGGGCCCGCCAAGAGCTTCTGCAACGGCCTGGACGCCATATCCAGACCCTTTCTGACCTCTTCGACTGTTCGGCCTCCGACCTGCTGGCGGCCGCCCACGCCCGCCCGGGTCAAGCCATCCCCCTGCGCATCACCGACAACGGCGAACGTATCTTCGGCCTGCTACGGGCGCCAGATGTCCGGCGTCGCGCCGCCCAGGCCCTCCCCCCCAGCAGCACCGATCCCAATGCATGCAGCGAAAGCCGGGGCTTCAGCCACCTCAGCACCGGAGATTCCCGGGTGCGCACCAATGTGCAACGGGCCCTCAAGGTCGCCAACCGGGACATTCCGGTCATGCTGCTGGGCGAAACCGGCACCGGCAAGGAAGCGTTCGCCAAAGCGGTGCACGACTGCAGCAGCCGCCACAAGCAGCCCTTCGTGGCCCTCAACTGCGCTGCCATTCCTGAAAGCCTGATCGAAAGCGAACTGTTCGGCTACCGGGACGGAGCCTTCACTGGCGCCCGCAGCAAGGGCGCCCGGGGCAAGATCCTGCAATCGGATCAGGGCACCCTGTTCCTCGACGAAATCGGGGATATGCCCCTGGTGCTGCAAAGCCGGCTGCTGCGCGTGCTGGCAGAAGGCGAGGTCCAGCCCCTGGGCGCGGAACAGCCCATCCCCGTCAAGCTGCACATCATCTGCGCCACCCACCAAAATCTGCCCGCTCTGGTGGAGGAAGGGCGTTTCCGG
>JAJTBM010000141.1 GCA_021286885.1 Rhodocyclales bacterium | reverse complement strand
TTCGTAACCGGGGTAAGGACGACACCCTTCAGGCGGTGCTGGATGCCCCCGACCGGGATGAGTTGCTCGCCTGGCTGCGCACCCGACCGCTGATGCATGTGGAGCAGGGCTATGCGATGGTCCACGCGGGCCTCTTGCCCGCTTGGACAGTCGCCCAGGCCCGGGCCCTGGCCCGGGAGGTGGAAGGCGCCCTGGCGGGACCGGGGCATCGGGATTTTCTGCACCACATGTGGGGCAGCGAGCCGGATGCGTGGTGCGATGAGCTGGAAGGTTACGCCCGGCTGCGGGTGATCGTGAATGCGATGACCCGGATGCGCTTCTGCACGGCTGAAGGCGTGATGGATTTCAAGGTGAAGGGTGAAGTGGCCAAGGCGCCGCCGGGCTTTCTGCCCTGGTTTGAGGCGCCGGGGCGCAAGAGCGCCGACACGCCCGTTGTGTGCGGCCACTGGTCGGCCCTGGGGCTCAAGCTGGAGCCCACTTTGTTGGCCTTGGATACGGGCTGTTTGTGGGGGCGGGAGCTGTCGGCCCTGCGCCTTGAAGATCGCCAGCTGTTTCAGGTGGATTGCAGCAGTCTGGGGCAGCGCCCGGTGGTGTTCTAAAGCGCTGTCGAATCAGGCCAGGCCGGCTGCCACGGCGGCCCGGGTGGCTTCGGTGAGCTGCTTGCGGTCGGCGTAGTCCCGGGGGCTCAGGGCAGGCTGGATGCGTACTCGGGCGATGAGTCGGGGTTCGGCCAGAATGGCCCGCAGGCTTTCGAGCAGGGTGGTATCGCCCGCGTAGGCCGGCGCCGTGGTGAGCTGGCCGGCGGGGGTCCGGTAACTCACCGCCAGGGGCTGAACCGGCGCGCCGGTTTCTACCGCAGCCTGGAGCAGGGCCCCATGGAAATTACCCAGTTCACGCCCGTCGGTGGTGGTGCCTTCGGGGAACAGCGCCACATGTTTGCCGGCTTCCAAGAGCAGACCGATTTCCTGGTAGATGGCCCGGGCGTGGCGTCGGCTTTCACGCCGGATGAATACCGTGCCGTGGTGGCGCGCCAGCCAGCCAAAAATCGGCCAGTCACGGATGTCGGCCTTGGCCACAAAGGCCACCGGGCTGCAGGCGTTGATCACGAACACATCCACCCACGAGACATGATTGGCCACCAGCAAGCTGCCCGGGTGCAGATAAGGCTCGTTCACATCCAGATGAATGCCCAGCACCTCCAGCATGCCCCGGGACCATTGCTGGCGTATCCGGGTCTGGCGATGTTCGGGCAAAAAGGGAATCAGGGCGGCAGTAAGCAACAGCCCGCGCAGGATGTGCAATCCCAGGCGGGCGTAGCGAAAGCTGCGATACAAACGGGGGGCGATGGTGTTCAGTCCTTGCGTCCCATGAAATGCTTGGCGTAGCGGGCATCCATGCGCGAAACCGGCAGCAGGATGGGCAGGTCAGCGGTGTTGAAGTCGGGATCCCAGGCCGGTTCGCCGCAGATCCAGGCACCTGCACGCAGGTAGCCCTTGATCAGCGGGGGCGGCGCTGCGTCCAGATCCTGGCGCAGGGCGTGCAGCGGCAGCGGGGTGCGCGGGAAAACCCGGTATTCCAGCGGGCACAGGTGCGCCTCTTGCAGCCGATTATACAGACTGGCTGCCAGGGGGCCCCCATCGGCCATGCTCACCGAAGCGCAGCCGATGAGATAGTCGTAGTTGTTCTCGATCATGTAGCGGGCCAAGCCGCCCCACAGCAGGGTGATGACCGCGCCGGTACGGTAATCCGGGTCGATGCACGACCGGCCGATTTCCACCATGCGCTCGCGCAGGTTACGCAGCCGGGTCAGATCGAATTCGCTCTCGGAGTAATAGCTGCCGATTTCCCGGGCCGCCACCGGCGACAGAATGCGGTAGGTACCCACGATGCGGCCTGCGTCTTCGTCGCGCACGATCAGGTGCTCGCAGTAAGGGTCGTAGATGTCTTTATCGACGCCCGGCGTGCGGGTCGGCAGACGGGCGCCCATTTCTTCGGCAAACACCCGGTAGCGCAGCTTTTGGGCTTCGAGAATCTCGGTGGGGCTGGTGGCGAGGCCCACATGCAGGTTGCGTCCGGGGCGGTGGGCGACGCGTTCTTCCTTGAGCAGCATGACGTAATCCTTGATGAATTTGCGCCATTCTGGAAAGGCCGCGTTGCGCCCCGATGACAGGTCGATGACCCGCCCGTGAAACCCGGTACGCCTTGCATCCTGCAATACAAAGGGGAGCCTAAGCTCCCCCTGGGCGTTCTGCCGGGCGTGGGCCGCGCTTAGCGGGTCACGCGGGAAGTACGGCCATCCTGCACCAGGCGCACCCGTTCGCCCGGGTGGAAACCTTCGCCGCCGTCTTCCTGCACCACAGCGAGCAGTTCGCCGTTGTCCATTTTGATGGTGACTTCGATGCCCGCCTTGGCGGTGGTGTTGCCTTCCAGCGCGCTGCCGGCCACGCCACCGGCCACTGCACCAATGATGGCCGCGATCCCGGCGCCCTTGCCCTTGCCGACAGTGCTGCCGGCCACGCCGCCAATGGCGGCCCCGGCCAGGGTGCCCACGCCGGAGCTGCTGCCTTCCAGTTTGACCGGGCGCACGCCTTCCACGATGCCCATGCGCACGCTCATGACCCGGCGGGCCTCGGCGCGTTCATAGCTGCCACCGCCCAGGTTGCCAGCGCCCATCTGGGCGCAGCCGGCGAGGGTGGAGACACACAGCAGGGTGGCGATCAGTTTGCTTGCTTGCATGATGTTTTTCCTTTCTTACCAGAGGGTGCTGCCGAAGGCCTGGCGATAGGCGTCGGCAATCGCGTCGCGGCTGGGGGTGTGGTTCTGACCGCCCCGGTGGGCAATCTTGAGGGCACCCATCAGGGAGGCCAGACGCCCGGTC
Organism: Rhodocyclales bacterium; assembly: GCA_021286885.1. Classification (GTDB taxonomy): domain Bacteria; phylum Pseudomonadota; class Gammaproteobacteria; order Burkholderiales; family Rhodocyclaceae; genus Zoogloea. The sequence continues at coordinate 4,567 of JAJTBM010000141.1, read as the reverse complement.
TGATCCCAGACCAGCCCGTTGGAGATACCGTACAACAGGCCCGCCCGGTAGGCATCGCCGCAGCCGGTGGGGTCTTGAATGCTGGCCGGGGTGGCGCAGGGAATGTCGATGCGCTGGCCGGCGGTGTAGATCTGGGAGCCTTCGGCACCCAGGGTCACGATCAGGGCCTTCACCTCGGTGGCGAGGGATTCCAGGCTGCGCCCGGTGCGTTCGCACAGCAGGCGGGCTTCATAGTCGTTGACCGTGCAGTAGTCGGCCAGTTGCAGGCAGCCGAGCAGCTCGTCGCCATTGAACATGGGCAGGCCCTGGCCCGGATCGAAGATGAAGGGGATGCCGGCTTCGGCAAACTGGCGGCTGTGCTCCAGCATGCCATCGCGCCCATCCGGAGAAACGATGCCCAGGGTGACGCCCTCGGTGTCGCTCACCTTGTTGAGGTGGGAATGCACCATTGCGCCCGGGTGGAAGGCGGTGATCTGGTTGTCGTCCAGGTCGGTGGTGATGAAGGCCTGGGCGGTGAAGGTGCCGGGCACCCGGGTCACGTGGCGGGTGGAAATGTCCAGTGCCTGCAGCCGGTTCAGGTAGGGGTCGGCATCGTCCCCGACGGTGGCCATGATGAGCGGTTCGCCGCCCAGCAGCTTCAGGTTGTAGGCGATGTTGCCGGCGCAGCCCCCGAACTCCCGGCGCAGCTCGGGCACCAGGAAAGAGACGTTCAGGATGTGGATTTGCTCGGGCAGGATGTGATTCTTGAAGCGATCATGGAAGACCATGATCGAGTCGTAGGCGATGGAGCCGCAGATGAGAGAGGACATGGCTGCTCTTGAAAAGTCCGTGACGGAATGATGGAGAGGCGGAAGCCCGCTGAAAGTGAACAATTACCCGAATGGGGCATCTTGTGTGTTGCCGGATGTAAGCCCGCAGCGGTCTGGCCGCCCGGGCTCAAGGGGAATGGCGTTCAGCGCTCAAAAGCGCTCAGGGGTAAAAGGCGTAGACCCGGTAGCCGGCGGCCGCTACCCCCGGCGCTTCGAAGTACACCCGCGCCTGCACATCCTTGTGGCTGGGGAAGGCGCTGGCTGGGGCGTCGCCGCTCAGCCATTCGAGGGGCGTCAGCACTCGGCGCACCAAGGCCTGATCCCGGGCATTGGTCAGGGTGATTTCCAGATGCGGGTAGGCCTGGGCGAAGTCGGCCTGATTGCGCAAGGTGGCATGCAGGGTGAAGAAGGCTTCCTTGCTGGCATCCGGCTGGATGTCGGAGCTTTCGATGGTGATCAGCTGGGCCTGGCGGGGCAGGGGCATTTCGCAGCCCAGGCCGGCGCATAGGTCTTCCAGGGCCGGGCGCAGCTCGGGCATGGCCTGGGCCAGCTCGGTGCGGAATACCAGCGCCCCTTGGGCTGCAAGCAACACCGCCAGCACGGTGCTGCCAGCCGCCCACATGATTTGCTGCATGGGGCTGCTGCGGCGCGGCTCGAAGTCTTCCGGGCGGAAGGGCGCGCGCGGCAGGGGCTCCATGGGTCGGGCGCCGGAGGTGTCGGGCCCCTGGGCGGTGGACGGTTCATCGTTTCCAGTGCTGGCCTGGGGGGGCGATGCAGTTTCCGCCGTGACGGCGCTGCCTTCCTCTGCCGCCGGTTGTTCGGGGGCCGGATCGGAGATTTTGGGCTCCTGGCGCTCGGTGTCGGGCAGCAGGCTCAGGGGCGCGTCGTCGGTGGCCGGCTCTATCCGAGCTTCGGTTTCGTCCGGGGGGGGGATTGCGCTGGCGTCCTCGGGCGCTGCTTCTGCCGAGCCTGCGTCCGGTGTGTTCTCGGTACGCGGCGGCAGGGTCAGGGGACGAGAGGGCGAGGTGTTGCCCGGAAAGCTGACTTCTTCAAAGCTCAGTTCCGGCATCAGGCTTTCGTCGGCCAGGGGAGGCAGCGGGGGGCTCGGGTCGGGCGGCAGCTCCAGGGCGGCCGGCTCTTCGGGCTCCACCGGCGGCGCACCCGGAAGATCGGGCAGCGGGGCGTCGAACAGCGCCGACTCATCCAGCGCCACCTCGTCCCCATTGGGGGTCAGGTCGGGCAGGAAGGTGGGCGTGCTCTCGGCCAGAATCTCGGGGCCGGTATCGGGGCCAAGCTCGGGGCTGATCTCCCCTTCGGGCTCCCGCCGCTCGGCCTTGTCCATGGCCTCCAGGGCTTCCAGGGCAGCAGACAGATCCGGGTCGATCAGGTCTTCATCGGCGGGTGTGTCCCGGCGCATGAAACCTTCGCTAGGCTCCAGTGCATCGACCGGGGCCGGCATATCCTGCGCTGCAGGCTCAGGCTCAGGCTCAGGCTCAGGCTCAGGCTCAGGCTCAGGCTCAGGCTCAGTGAGCAGGAAGGGGATGGGTTCCGCTTCCGGGGTGGGGCTCAAGGGGGCGGCGGGTTCCTGGGGGGCTTCAGGGGCCGCTGCAGCGGCAAGGGCATCCTGATGCAGGTCTTCGCTTTTTTCCTCAAGCACAAAAAGAGGGCTGTCGGCGGGGCTGTCATCCCCGCCCGGGGGCGGGGGGACAGACGGCGCCAGCTGAACGGCGAGTTCGTTCTCGTCGATCAGGGTTTCCAGGGCGTTGAACGCATGGCGACACTGCCCGCAGCGCACCCGCCCCTGGCGGGCGCGCAGCTGTTCCGGCTTGAGACGGAAGGTGGTGGAACAGGCGGGGCAGCGGGCGAAGATCATGCGTTGTCCTGGTTAAGCGGGGCGGTGGCCCTCAAGGCGCACCCACCCGTCAAGGGTAGCACCAACGTGTAGCGAAATGAACGGAGTATAGGCGTCGATGACTTCCTGGGCCTGGCTCTCCAGCACGCCGGCCAGGGCCAGCTTGCCACCCGGGGCCACCCGGGCGGAGAGCAGCGGCGCCAGCATCTTGAGCGGATTGGTCAGGATGTTGGCGACCACCCGTTCAAAGGTGCCGTCGAGGGGTTCAGCCGATACCTGGAGCAGAAGCTCCACGCCGTTGTTGGCGGCGTTGTCGGCAGCGGTGCGCACCGCCTGCTCGTCGATATCCACCCCGGTCACTGGGCCAGCACCCAGGCGGGAGGCGGCGATCCCCAGGATACCGGAGCCGCAGCCGTAGTCGAGCACGGTGATGCCCGGCGTGATCTCCTGGGTGAGCCATTCCAGGCACATCCGGGTGGTCGGGTGGGAGCCGGTGCCAAAGGCCATGCCCGGATCGAGGATCAGGTTGATCGCATCGGGGGCGGGGGCCTCGTGCCAGGAGGGGACGATCCACAGCCGGTCGGTGATCCGGATCGGATCAAACTGGCTCTGGGTGAGCTGAACCCAGTCCTTGTCGAACAGGGCCAGCACCTTGCTGTGATCCCAGAGGCTGGTCGGGTGCATGCCCGGCTCGCCAAACTGGGGCCGCTCGGCCTCGGTGCCCGCGTCGGCGTCTTCAATGCTGACCGACAGGGCACCGTGCTCCATCAGCGCCTCGGAGAGGGCTTCGGCGCGGGTGGCGTCGGCGGTCAGGATGACCGAAATCCACATGCGTTCAGCCCTTGTTGTTGAAGTTGCCCGCTGCGAGCTTTTGCTCCAGGTAGTGAATGCTGGTGCCGCCTTCCATGAAGCGGGCGTCCAGCATCAACTCCTGGTGCAGCGGGATGTTGGTCTTGATGCCTTCCACCAGCATTTCCGACAGGGCGATGCGCATGCGGCGGATGGCCTGCTCGCGGGTGTCGCCGTAGGCAATCAGCTTGCCGATCATGGAGTCGTAGTGCTGGGGCACGGTGTAGCCGTTGTACACGTGGGAATCCACGCGGATGCCGGGGCCACCGGGCACGTGCCAGTTGGTGATCCGGCCCGGGCAGGGGGTGAACTTGAACGGGTCTTCGGCGTTGATCCGGCATTCCACCGCATGGCCGTGGAACTCGATGTCCTTCTGCTTGTAGCGCAGCTGTTCACCAAAGGCGACGCGGATCTGTTCCTGCACGATGTCGACCCCGGTGATGAGCTCGGTGACCGGGTGCTCCACCTGGACACGGGTGTTCATCTCGATGAAGTAGAACTCGCCGTTCTCGTAGAGGAATTCGAAGGTGCCGGCACCCCGGTAGCCAATGGTGCGGCAGGCTTCGGCGCAGCGTTCGCCGATCTTGTGGATCAGGCGACGGTCGATGCCGGGGGCGGGGGCTTCCTCGACCACCTTTTGGTGGCGGCGCTGCATGGAGCAATCCCGCTCGCCCAGGTAGATGGCATTGCCGTGCTGGTCGGCCAGCACCTGGATTTCCACGTGGCGCGGGTTTTCCAGGAATTTCTCCATGTACACCACGGGGTTGCCGAAGGCGGCACCGGCTTCGGCCCGGGTGGTGGTCACGGCGTTGATCAGGGCGGCCTCGGTGTGCACCACGCGCATCCCGCGACCACCGCCACCGCCGGCGGCCTTGATGATCACCGGATAGCCCACGGCGCGGGCGATCTTGACGATTTCCTTGGGGTCGTCGGGCAGGGCGCCGTCGGAGCCGGGCACGCAGGGCACGCCAGCGGCCTTCATGGCATCCTTGGCGGAAACCTTGTCGCCCATCAGGCGGATGGTTTCGGCGCGCGGGCCGATGAAGACGAAGCCGGA
>JAJTBM010000140.1 GCA_021286885.1 Rhodocyclales bacterium | reverse complement strand
GGGTGGGGGCTGGCAAGCCACCACCAACGACATCATCGAGTGCCCCCCCGATAGCAGCCCACGCATTTGCTCCCAGCCTGTGGCGATGACCGATCTGATTGCGCGCTACCGCACGGCACAGGATCAACATCTGGCTGACCCACTGGTGCTGGTGCCGCTGGTCGTCCTCGATTTCCTCTGCATCCACCCCTTCTTGAAGGGCAACGGCCCCATGGCGCGGCTGCTGACCCTGCAATTGCTCTACCACTTCGACTACGCGGTGGGCCGCTTCATCAGCCTGGAGCGTATCTTTGAAGCGTCGAAGGCGCGCTATTCCGAAGCGCTGGAGGCCAGTTCGCAAGGCTGGCATAACGGCACCCACGATATTGCTCCCTGGCTGGACTACTTCTGGGGAGCTCTGCTGCGGGCATACCAGGAGTTCGAAGAACGTGTCGGCGCCATTGAACGTGGGCGCGGTGCGAAAGGCGAGCGTGTGCGCGCTGAAATCCTCAAGAGAAGCCTGCCGTTCTCTATCTCCGAAATCGAAGATGCCTGCCCGGGCATCAGCCGCGACATGGTGCGTGTCGTCTTGCGGGCCATGAAAGCCGAAGGGCTGATCACGCCCACGGGCAAAGGCCGTGCGGCCAAGTGGGAACAGTTACCGCAAGCTATCGGGCAAGCAACTACGGCCCAGGCGAGTTTATCAGGGGGGAAGCGATGAATCCCATTGGCCAGTCGTGGACTGGGGAAACCCTCGATGCTGTTCGGGCCCGATGACGCAAGGTGATATGGGGGGTGTTGTGAAAATACGGCTATCCGCAAACTTTGCAGGAATAGGTGGCAGAGCAGGTGCTGGCCTTGGCCACGTTAACTGATGGAGATAGTGCGCAATGATCAATCAAATCAAACTCGACAACTTTGGACCACTCTCCAAAATCAATTGGCCAGCACTGGGCAGGATCAACCTCGTCATCGGTGGCAACGGCAGTGGCAAGACATTTCTGCTCAAAGCGATCTACAGCAGCCTGCGCGCACTGGAAGATTACAAACGCGGCAACGAGCAGCGTTCGGCCTCTGAAATTCTGGCAGACAAGCTGTATTGGACGTATCAGGCTGAAAAAATTGGTGATCTGGTCAGCAAAGGCGCTGATGCACCTCTGTCGAGCACGCTTTCCATCGACAAAAAGGACTTCTCTTATAGCTTCGGAAGGGACACCAGCAAGCAAATCTCCAGCCTCGAGAATCATATTCCCCCCCGTGGTAGCAACTCTGTTTTCTTGCCTGCCAAGGAAGTGCTGTCACTGCATCAAGTCATTTTGAAGTCGCGGGAACAGGACAAGGCGTTTGGGTTTGATGACACTTACTTCGACCTCGCTAAAGCGCTGCGCATTTCTCCCAGCATGGGTAAGAACTTCAAAGAGTTCGCCCAGTCACGTAAGCAGCTTGAGAAGATTTTGGGTGGGGTGGTTGAGTATGACGAGGACTCTGGCCGTTGGCTGTTTGTCAAAGGCCGTCATAGGTTTCCGATAGGCGTGACGGCGGAAGGCATCAAGAAAATCGCCATTCTCGACACACTGTTGGGCAATCGCTACCTAGATACCAACTCTGTGGTGCTTATCGATGAGCCTGAGTCGGCTTTGCACCCTACGGCTATTTCGCAACTGCTGGACATCGTGGCGATGCTGGCCGAGCGCGGTATCCAGTTCTTCATGGCCAGTCATTCCTATTTCGTAGTCAAGAAGTTGTTTCTGATCGCCCAGGAGCGCGACTGGTCAATCCCCGTGATCTCCGCCAACGGCAACGATTGGGCATGCGATGATCTGAAGAGCGGCATGCCGGATAACCCCATCATTGCCGAGTCGATTCGCCTCTACCGGCAGGAAGTGGAGTTGGCCCTGAAATGACCACAGAAGCCATCATCGAATCAGGCATGACGTTTGGGCCTTATCCGGCGGGGCAGTGCTATTACATCGAGAAGAGTGCGTGCTACGAGACGGTGCGGGACGGTGTGCAGATGGCGGAATTCTTGTTGCTGAAACAGCAGCAACAAGGGCCTACGGTGTGGGTGGTTGAAGCCAAGTCCAGCAGCCCAAGACCAGAGACGCAGCCGAACTTTGCGGAGTGCATCGACGAAATCCGCACCAAGCTCACCAACGGTTTTTTGTTGGCGCTCGCTGCCCGATTGGAGCGTCATCCGGCAGCAGCAAACGAACTGCCGGATGCTTTCAAAACCCTCGATTTGAAGGCTCGGGGGTTCCGCTTCGTGCTGGTCATCAACGGGCATAAGCAGGAGTGGCTAGACCCACTGCAAAATGCATTGGTACAGGCCCTGAAGCCAGTCGTGAAAACGTGGGCACTCCCTGCCACTTCCGTCGTGGTGCTGAATCATGAACTGGCGCAACAGTATGGCTTGATTCTGCCGGCAGGAGGCGCTGAACCATCATGAAGGATAGGTTTCCACCAGCCTAAGCCCACCCTCCGGCCGCCCCCCTCACCACCCCTGCACCTGCTTTTTCGCCATTTCGCATTCGCTGCGGAACTGGTGGTATTGCTGGAGGCGGCGGGGGGTGATTTGGCCGGCGTCCACGGCGGCGTGGAGGGCGCAGCCGGGTTCGGCGTCGTGGTGGCAGTCGCGGAAGCGGCAGTTGCCCAGGTGGGGGCGGAACTCCACAAAGCTGGCTTCCAGGGCGGGGATGTCCAGGTGCACCAGGCCGAAGGTCTGCATCCCCGGGCTGTCGATGATGCCGCCGCCTTCGGGCAGGTCGTAGAGCCGGGCGAAGGTGGTGGTGTGCTTGCCGGTATCCAGCACTTCGGAGATTTCCCGGGTCTGGGCGCCGGCTTCGGGGATGAGGGCGTTGGTGAGGGTGGATTTACCCATCCCGGACTGGCCCACCAGTAGGCTGGTTTCGCCGATGAGGCGGGCGCGCAGGGGGGTCACGTCGCCCAGGGCGGAGAGCTCCAGCACCGGGTAGCCCATTTCCACGAAGGGCGCGAGCAGGGCCCGGGCGTGGGGCAGGCTGGCGGGGATGTCGGCCTTGTTGAGGACGATGAGCACCTTGAGGTGCTGGCTCTCGGCGGCGCACAGGCAGCGGGAGATGAACTCGTCGCTGAAGCTCGGTTCGGTGGCCACCACCATCACCACCTGGGTGGCGTTGGCGGCAATCAGCTTCTGGCGCCAGGCGTCAGAGCGGTAGAGCAGGCTCTGGCGCTCCAGCAGTTTCTCGATCACGCCCTGGCCGGGGCCGGTGGGGGCCAGTTGCACCCGGTCGCCACAGGCGAACAGGCGTTTCTTGCCCCGGGGGACACACAGCAGGGTTTCGCCGCCATCGGTGCGGACTTCGTATTGGCGCCCGAAGGCGGCGGTCAGGGTTCCGGTTTGCTTCACAGTTCAGGCCTTGGAGGCGTGCAGGCGCCCGATGCGGATTGCGGCGGGCGGGTGGGAATCGTAGATGCTGGAGTAGAGCGGGTCGGGCGTCAGGGTGGAGGCATTGTCCCGGTAGAGCTTGACCAGGGCCGACACCAGGGCGCTGGCAGGGGCCTGGCGGGCGGCGTAGGCGTCGGCTTCAAACTCGTGGCGGCGCGACCAGTGGCTCATGAAGGGGGTGAGGGGGAAGGTGAACACCGGCAGCACCAGGGCGAACAGCACCAGGGTGGGGGCGGTGCCCTGGGCCTGCATCCCCAGGCCTTCAAAGAACCAGGGCTGGCTGGCCACGTCGCCCAGCAGTGCAAACAGGGCGAGGCTGCCCGCGCCGATCACGCCCAGGCGCTTCCAGAGGTGGCGGTGGTGGTAGTGGCCCAGCTCGTGGGCGAGCACGGCTTCGATCTCGATGGGTTCCAGCTTCTCGATCAGGGTGTCGAAAAACACGATCCGGCGGGAGGCGCCAAAGCCAGTGAAATAGGCGTTGCCGTGGGCCGAGCGGCGCGAGCCGTCCATCACGAACAGCCCGGCCAGCTGAAACTTGCAGCGTGCCATGAGCCCTTCGATGCGGGTCTTGAGTTCGCCCTCGGGCAGGGGCTGGAACTTGTTGAACAGGGGGGCGATGAAGGTGGGGTAGATCAGCATGGCCAGCAGGTTGAAGGCCAGCCAGAAGGCCCACACGTACAGCCACCAGCGTTCGCCCATGGCATCCATCAGCCACAGCACGGCGGCCAGCAGGGGCAGGCCGATGGCCGCCGAAACCAGGATGCCCTTGATCGTGTCGGCCACGAAGAGGCCCGGGGTGAGCCGGTTGAAGCCGAAACGGGCTTCCAGGCCGAAGCTGCGGTAAATCCCCAGGGGCAGATCCACCACCCAGGAGAGCACCGCCACCCCGGCCATGAAGGCCAGCCCGTGGCCCAGGCTGCCGGGGGCGAAGGCCCGGCTTGCCAGCCCGTACAGGGCTTCCAGCCCGCCCCCAAGGGTGAGTCCGAACAGCAGGATGGCCGATACCAGCAGATCCATCATCCCGAGCTGTACCCGGGCCACCGTGTAATCGGCGGCTTTCTGGTGGGCTTCGAGCCCGATGCTGGCGGCAAAGGCCGCTGGGACGGCGCCCCGGTGGCGGCGCACATGGGCAATCTGACGGCTGGCCAGGTAGAGGCGCAGCAAGAGCCCGCCCGAGAGCAGGGCGAGGAACAGGACAGAGAAACTGCTGGCGGTCATGGAGGGCTGGGGAGAAAAAGAAAAACCACAGAGGAAACAATCACAGAGGCGTTGATGGCTGCGTACGAACGCCTGTCCAGCGGTGCGGGCAGGTGTTTGTGGGGTTTGGCCCCGGTTAAGGTGCATTGCCCGCGTCGGTCTGTGCCAGAATCGCCCCTTTGTTTGATTATTGAAGGCACCGACCGATTATGGCACAGGACCAGAATCACCTCATCTGGCTGGACATGGAAATGACCGGCCTCAACCCCGAGACCGACCGCATCATCGAGCTGGCCATGATTGTCACCGACAGCGACCTGAACGTGGTGGCCCAGAGCCCGGTGATTGCCGTGCACCAGCCCGACAGCGTGCTGGACGCCATGGATGAGTGGAACAAGAACACCCATGGCCGTTCCGGCCTCATCGACCGGGTGCGCGCTTCCACCATCGACGAAGCCGCCGCCGAAGCCATTTATCTGGATTTCGTGAAGCAGTACGCCCCTTCCCGCACCTCCCCCATGTGCGGCAACTCCATCGGACAGGATCGCCGCTTCATGGTGCGCTACATGCCCACCCTGGAGGCCTGGTTCCACTACCGCAACCTGGACGTGTCCACCCTCAAGGAGCTGGCCCGCCGCTGGCGCCCGGACGTGTACAAGGGCCTCACCAAGAAGGGCGCCCACCAGGCCCTGGACGACATCCTCGAATCCATCGAGGAACTGCGCTATTACCGGGAACACTTCATCAAGGCCCAGGCATGAAATTCCGCCTGCCCGCACGGCTGGTCGAACTGTGGTGCGCCCACCGGCGCTGGATCATCGGCACCCTGCTGCTGTGCGGGTTCTTGTTTGCCCTGGGCTATCTGAGCCCCCGGGTGAGTTCGCCCCTGATGTGCAAGATCTACGGCTGAAGCGGGGCCTGCGCGGCGGCCTTGAGCCGGTACAGCACATGCGTCCGTAGCCCTGTTTCTGGGGCCACCTGGGGGTGTTCGAACTGGCCGGCGGGGTGCATGCCCAAGCGTTCCATGAGGGCCCGGGAGCGGTGGTTGCGAAGGGCGGTGAAAGAAACGATCTCGGGGAATCCCAGTTCGTCAAAGCCGATCCGCAGGGCCTCCCGGGCGGCTTCGCTGGCCAGCCCCTGGCCCCAGTGCGCGGCCTCCAGGCGCCAGCCGATTTCAATGCAGGGGGCGAAGGGGAGGTCGGCTGCCGGCGCATGCAGGCCCACAAAGCCGATGAAAGCCTCCGTGGCCTTGGACTCCACTGCCCAGAACCCCCAGCCCCGGGCGGCGATGAGGGCTTCGCAGCGCTCGGCGAGGGCGTCGCTTTCCCCACGGCTCAGGGGCGCAGGGAAGCAGGCCATCACCTGCGGGTCAGCGTTGAGCGCTGCAAACGGCGCCCGGTCGGCAGGGCGCCACTGGCGCAGGCGAAGGCGGGGTGTTTCGGATTCGATCAGGCGGGTCATGAACGAGGGCATGAAGGATGGGTGTCCATTATGGCGGCACTCCCGCTTTTACAGCCCCCGCAGCACCAGGGCGACGCCTGAAATCACCAGAAATCCGTTCAGCAGCCGGGCAAAGCCCTTGGCGTCCAGGCGTTTGTCCAGCCAGTTGCCCAGGGCTGCGCCCAGGGGCAGGGCCGGGAGCAGCAACAGGGCGGTGAGCAGCAGGGGCAGATCCACCAGCCCGGCGAGGGCGCATAGGGCGATGCGCCACAGGGTGGAGAGGGAGATCACCACCGCCTGGGTGGCGCGGAAGCGGGCCCGGTCATCTCCGTGGCGGGCCTTGAGGCAGGCGGCATACACAAAGCCGCCGCTGCCAAACATGCCGCCCATGATGCCGCCGAACAGCCCGTAGGCCACGGTGGGGCCGCGCCAGGCGCCCAGGCCAGGCAGGGGGCGCAGCCCGTGCAGGCCGTAGAGCATCACAAAGCCTCCCAGCAGCCCGGCACTGAGGCTGAGGGGCAGCAGCTTCAGCAGCCCCACCCCCAGGGCCTGACCCAGCGCCATGCTGGGGATGAGCTGGCCGAGGGCGCTTTTGTCCACATCCTTGCGGGCGCGCCAGCCCCGCTGCAGGGCGCTCAGGGCATCCAGCAGGGCGAGCAGCGGAATGATGCGCGGCACGGGCATCACCCAGGCGAGGGGCGTGCTGGCGATGAGCCCGGTGCCAAAGCCGAGCAGATGAAAAAAGGCGTAGGCGAGGACCAGCACCCCAAAGGCGGCGAGGAGCCGTTCGGGGGCGTCGAAGGTCACGAGGGCAAGGTTTGAAAGACTTTCCAGGCTTGGCATGGGGGGCACCGTTGAAGGGTGTTGGGAAGGCTTTGATTCTCCTGGGGGCTGAGGTATAAGGCCAATATCAAATAAACCGCCCAGCCATTCGTAAAAAGCATGCCCAGCCTGCGTCAGATCCGATATTTCATCAGCGTGGCCGATACCGGCAGTTTCACCCAGGCGGCGAGCCGCTGTTTTGTGGCCCAGCCGGCCCTGAGCCGTCAGATGGCCTTGCTTGAAGAAGAACTGGGGTTTGCGCTTTTTGTGCGTGAGGCCCGGGGCGTGCAGCTCACCCCGGCAGGCGTGCTGTTTCTGGAGCGGGCCCGAGGGCTGGAGCGGGGGCTGGAGGCGGCGGCTGAGGATGCGCGCCGCTTGGCCCGGGGGGAGGCGGGGGTGCTGCGCCTGGTGCATTCCAGTTCCCTGCCCGTGGCGGGGGCCTTGCTGGCGGCGCTCACGCAGTTTGCCCAGGCGGCGCCCGGGGTGCGGGTGGATCTGGATCGGGTGTCTTCCGAGCAGCAGATGCGTGAGCTGGCCGAGGGGCGGGCCGACCTGGGCCTCGCCCGTTTTCCGGTGCTGCGCCGTGATCCGGCCCTGATCGTCCAGCCCCTGACCCCCGAGCCTTTGTGGGTGGCCTTGCCTGCCGGGCATC
>JAJTBM010000139.1 GCA_021286885.1 Rhodocyclales bacterium | reverse complement strand
CAAGCCGGAAATCGCCAATGACCCGGCGGTATTCCCGCCCGAGGCCGAGATGCAGAAAATGGCCAACCCGGACGCGATCAACAACGACATCCGGCGCCAGATGACGCGCATCTACACCAGCTTCAAGACGGGGCTGTAAGTGATGCGTTCGAATCTCCACCCCTACGCCCAGGACAACGGCGCCTTCCTTCAGATCCAGAACGTGGTGAAGGATTTTGGCCACGGCGCCGTGGCGGTCAATCATGTGAGCCTGGACATCCGCAAGGGCGAGATTTTCGCCCTGCTGGGGTCCAGCGGCTGTGGCAAGACCACCCTGCTGCGCATGCTGGCCGGGTTTGAAACGCCCACTTCCGGCCACATCGTGCTCAACGGGCAGGATCTGGTGAGCCTGCCGCCCTACCAGCGCCCGATCAACATGATGTTCCAGAGCTACGCCCTGTTCCCCCACCTGAGCGTGTGGGACAACGTGGCCTTCGGGCTGCGCCGGGACGGCTTGCCCCGGGAGGAGGTGGCCGAGCGGGTGGATGCGATGCTGCGCCTCGTGCAGCTGGAGCGCTACGGCAAGCGCAAGCCCCATCAGCTTTCCGGCGGCCAGCAGCAGCGGGTGGCCCTGGCCCGCAGCCTGGCCAAGCGCCCCCAGCTGCTGCTCCTGGATGAGCCCCTCGGGGCGCTGGACAAGAAGCTTCGGGAGGCGACCCAGATCGAGCTGGTCAACATCATCGCGGAGGTGGGCGTCACCTGCGTGATGGTGACCCACGACCAGGAGGAGGCCATGACCATGGCCCACCGGATCGCCATCATGAGCGAGGGCCACATCCTGCAGGTGGGCGCCCCCCACGAGGTGTACGAAACCCCGGCCACACGTTTTGTGGCCGACTTCATCGGCAACGTGAACCTGATGGACGGGGTGCTGGCCCTGGACGAGCCCGACCATGTGCTGATCCGCTGCATGGATTGCGAGCACCTGGTGGGCCACGGGATTACGGGCACCGAGGGCATGGCGGTGGCGGTGGCCGTGCGCCCGGAGAAGATCAGCCTCTCCCGCCAGCCCCTGGAGACGCCCTACAACCAGGTGCACGGGGTGGTGCGGGATCTGGCCTATTTTGGCAGCTACACCGTGTATCACCTGCAGCTCAACAGCGGCGCGGTGCTCAAGGTGTCGGCCACCAATGCGGCGCGCCACAGCGATGCCATGTTGCAGGCCGGCGAGAGCGTGTGGGCCCACTGGGACGAGACGGCCCAGGTCGTCCTGACCCAATGAGGGCCGCCACCATGCAATCCACCTTGAAAACGACCCAAAGGCCGACCCCAATGCCCACCCCAAAGCGCACCCTGGGTGCCCGGCTGCGCAGTGGCCAGGCCCTGGTGATCGGGCTGCCCTATGCCTGGTTGCTGGTGTTCTTCCTGCTGCCTTTTCTGATCGTGATGAAGATCAGCGTTTCAGAAATGGACGTGGCCCACTTCCAGGATCTGTTCACCTGGTCGGATGGGGTGCTCCAGCTGCGCCTCAAGCTGAGCAACTACCTGTTCATCACCGAAGACGACCTGTACTTCAAGACCTACCTCAACAGCCTCAAGTACGCCGCCATCACCACGCTCCTGTGCCTGCTGGTGGGCTATCCCTTCTCCTACTACATGGCCCGGGCGGGCAAGGCCCTGCAGCCGGCCCTGGTGATGCTGGTGATGCTGCCCTTCTGGACCAGCTTCCTGCTGCGCGTCTATGCCTGGAAGGGCCTGCTGAGTGAAGGGGGCTGGGTGGCCGGCTGGCTGAGCGCCCTCGGGGTGGAGCCGCTGCTGGTGCAGCTCGGGCTGATCCCGGCCCAGGGCCAGCTCATGAACACCCCGTTCTCATTGGTGCTGGGCATGGTCTACACCTACCTGCCTTTCATGGTGCTGCCCCTGTTCGCCAACCTCTCCAAGATGGATCTGCGCCTGCTGGAAGCCGCCGCCGATCTGGGGGCCTCGCCCTGGTCGGCCTTCTGGCGCATCACCGTACCGCTCTCGGTGTCGGGCATCGTGGCGGGCTCCATGCTGGTCTTCATTCCCTGCGTGGGCGAGTTCGTGATCCCCGAGCTGCTGGGCGGCCCCTCCACCCTGATGATAGGCCGGGTGCTGTGGGACGAGTTCTTCTCCAACAACGACTGGCCCATGGCCTCCAGCGTGGCGGTGGTGATGATCCTGCTCATCATCGTGCCCCTCGCCTGGTTCAACCAGGTCCAGGCCAAAGCCCAGGAGGGTGCCCAATGAGCCGCCTCACCACTGCGGGCCTGATGACCCGCCTGTCTCGTCTGCTCAGCCTGGCCTGGCTGGCCGGGGGTTATCTCTTCCTCTACCTGCCGATTGCGGCCCTAGTGCTGTATTCCTTCAGCGCTTCGGAGCTGCCCAACACCTGGGGCGGTTTCACCCTCAAGTGGTATGCGGCCCTGGGCCACGACCAGGAGCTGCTGGACGGGCTGGCCCTGTCCCTCAAGATCGCGTTTGCCACCGCCTGGGGCTCGGTGCTGATCGGCACGGCGGCCGCCTGGGCCCTGGTCAAGCATCCCCGCTTCCGGGGGCGAACCCTGTTCTCGGGGATGGTGAATGCGCCGCTGGTGATGCCGGAAGTCATCGTCGGCCTCTCCCTCCTGCTGATGCTGGTGTCCATGCAGCGCTGGCTCGGTTTTCCCGAGCGGGGTGCCCTCACCATCTGGCTGGGCCATCTGCTGCTGGGGCTGGCCTACGCCACGGTGGTGCTCCAGGCCCGCCTGAAAGGGCTGAACCCCCAGCTCGAAGAAGCCGCGATGGATCTGGGCGCCCGCCCGGGGGAGGTGTTCTTCCTGGTCACGCTGCCGGGGCTGGCGCCTTCGCTGGTATCGGCCTGGCTGCTCACCTTCACCATCTCGCTGGATGACGTGGTGCTCTCGGCCTTCCTCTCCGGCCCGGGCTCCACCACCTTGCCCCTGGCCATTTTCTCCCGGGCCCGCCTGGGTCTGAGCCCCGACATCAACGCGGTGGCCACCGTGATCATCAGCGTGGTGGCGAGCGGCGTGGTGCTGGCGAGCTACCTGATCGCCCGCCGGGAACGCCGCCTCGCGGCAGAAATTGCAGCAGCCCAACACGCCTAAACTCTTTGGAAGGATGCAAACATGATTCGAGCTTTCCCCCTGGCCGCGCTCACCTGTGCCCTCCTGGCCGCCTTTCCTGCCCACGCTGCCGATCCGAATACGGCCCTGCTCAAGGAGCTCAAGGCCCTGAAAGCCCGGGTGGCCGAACTCGAAAAGAAGCAGGCCACCCAGGATGCTGCCCTGGCCGCGGCCCCTGCCGCGCCTGCTGTCGTGGCCGCCACCCCGGCCCCGGTGCCCACGCCCGCCCCGGTGGCCCGGGGCATGACCGAAGAGCAGCAGCAGGAATTCAACCGCATCGCGGTCAAGACCGAGGCCCTGGAAGACGCCCGCGACATGGCCGGCCTCAAGGGCCTCAAGGTGGCCGGCTATATGGACCCGACCTGGGTGTTCAACCAGCGCCGCCACAGCTCCGGCGCCCAGTTTCTGAATTCGGTGGATCAGAGTGGCTATTACTACGACACCTCCTACATCGGCACCGTGGCCCTGGATTTCGTCAAGGAAACCGACAGCGGCGCCCGCTGGCACCTGACCCTGGTGCCCCAGCGCAGCACCCAGGCAGTGAGCGAGGGCAGCAGCTCGCCGGTGCAGGAAGCCTCGGTTTCCATCCCGATCACTGATCTGCAGACCCGCTTCATCGCCGGCCACCTGCCCGACTGGTCGGGCTATGAAATGCTCCAGCCCACCCTCAACAAGCTGGTCACCCATAACCTGCTGTTCGACATGACCTTGCCGGCCTCATACACCGGCGCGGGCATGGAGCTGACCCGGGACAAATGGATCATCAAGGCCCTGGTGGGCAACATGGCCGCCAGCAAGCGCAACGCCAACGAAAAGACCCCCGTGTTCGCCTACCGGGTGGATTACGCCAAGGGCGAGTTCCAGGGCTTCGGTTTTGCCGGCATCCATGGCCGGGCACGCAACTACACCCAGAACGTGCTGGATGGCAGCGGTGAGGTGGTGGATCAGCCCGACTCGATGGTGGATACCTTCGAGGCCGACGCCTACTTCATCCGGGGCCCGCTCACCCTCCAGGGCCAGGTGGCCTGGGGCCGCCAGCGCAAGGCCTCCATCACCCCGGCCGCCGATGGCAGCCTGCGGGATGCCAGCTGGACGGGGCTTTCCGGCCTCTTCGCGTACAAGCTGGAGCCGTGGCTGGAAGGGGTGGTGCGGGTTGATCACATCTTCAACAGCCGCAACGGCGGCGGCCTGCTGACCTACGCCAGCGCCGACCCCTACAACGGCATCGGCCCGGCCATGGCCTACGACGCCGGCAGCGGCGGCTGGGTGGCGGACAACCCGGACAAGGGCGTGAGCCGCACCGCCCTGACCCTGGGCATGAACTACAACTACAACCTCAACACCCTGTTCAAGTTCGAATACCGGCTGGACAGTGCCTCGGGCCGGGTTTTTCTGGATGAGAAGAACGGCAGCTACAACAAGACCAACCAGCTGGTCAGCAGCGCGGTGGTGGTCAGTTTCTGACGCTGAAACAGAAGGGGACATGCATGGATACGCGCACATCGGCTGATTGGCACGCCGCAGCGGCCATCCTGGCCTTTGACGGGCGCTGCCTGATCGGCGGCCAGCGCCGCGCCAGCCTGGGGGGCGAAACCTTCGCCAAGACTTCGCCGGTGGATGGGCGCCTGCTCGGGCCGGTGGCCCGGGGCCAGGCGGCAGATGTGGATCTGGCCGTGCAGCAGGCCCGGGCGGCCTTCGAGCGGGGCGATTGGGCCGGCCAGCCCCCGGCTGCCCGTAAAAAGGTGCTCCAGGCCTGGGCGGCCCTCATCCTGCAGCATCAGGACGAACTGGCCCTCCTGGAAACCCTGGACATGGGCAAACCCATCCAGTACAGCCGCAGCGTGGATGTGCCCGCCACGGCCCGCTGCATCGCCTGGTACGGGGAGGCCATCGACAAGCTGTATGACGAGGTGGCCCCCACCGGCCCCCACGCCCTGGCCCTGGTCACCCGGGAGCCGGTGGGCGTGGTGGGCGTGATCGTGCCCTGGAACTACCCCATGATCATGGCCGCCTGGAAGCTGGGGCCAGCTCTGGCAGCGGGCAACAGCGTGGTGCTCAAGCCCTCCGAAAAATCCCCCGCCACCGCCCTGCGGCTGGCCGAACTGGCCCTGCAGGCCGGTTTGCCCGAAGGGGTGCTGCATGTGGTGCCCGGCTACGGCCACGAGGCCGGCGCGGCGCTGGCCCTGCATCCGGACGTGGATGCGGTGGGCTTCACCGGCTCCACCCGGGTCGGGCGGCGGATGCTGGCCTATGCGGCCGAATCCAACCTCAAGCGGGTGTACAACGAGCTGGGGGGCAAGTCGGCCTTTGTGGTGTTCGACGATGCGCCCGATCTGGCCCGGGCGGCCCGCACGGCAGCCGGCTGCGTGTTCTTCAACCAGGGTGAATCCTGCAATGCCCCTACCCGGGTGCTGGTTCAGCGCCCGGTGCTGGACGGCTTTCTGGCCACCCTGCAGGCCGAGGCGGCCCACTGGCAGCCCGGCGACCCCCTGGCGCCGGAAACCCGGATGGGCGCCCTGGTGGATCGGGCCCAGCTCGATACGGTGCTGGGCTATGTGGCCAAAGGCCTGGCCGAAGGGGGCGCGCTGGCCTGCGGCGGCGAACAGGCCCGGGCCGAAACCGGCGGTTTTTATGTGCGCCCCACCGTATTCACCGGGGTTGCCAACCACCAGACCGTGGCCCGGGAAGAAATCTTTGGCCCGGTGCTGTGCCTGATCCCGTTTGATGACGAGGCCGAGGCCATCCGCCTCGCCAACGATAGCCCCTACGGGCTCCAGGCCAGCGTCTGGAGCGGCGGGCTGGATCGGGCCCACCGGGTCTCTCGCGCCCTCAAGGCCGGCACCGTGCATGTCAACCAGTACGACGAGGACGACATCACCGTGCCCTTTGGGGGCGTCAAACAGTCGGGCAATGGCCGCGACAAATCCCTCCACGCTTTCGACAAATACACCGAACTCAAAACCACTTGGCTACGTATCGAAGCCTGAGCCCGTAGCCCAGGAGAAGTCATGTCCGCCCACGCAAGCATCCTCAAGGCCGGCCCGGCCCCCGTCCAGGCCCTGGGCCAACCCGGCAGCACCACCCACGCCCCGTCCTATTACGCCGCCTCCGGGCTGCCCCAGCCGGAACGCCCACCCCTGCAGGGCCGGGTGGAGGCCGATGTGTGCATCATCGGCGCCGGCTACACCGGCCTCTCGTCCGCCCTGCATCTGGCCGAGGCCGGGTTCAAGGTGGTGGTGCTGGAGGCGGCCCGGGTGGGCTGGGGTGCCTCGGGGCGCAACGGCGGGCAGCTGGTGCATAGCTATTCGCGGGACATGGACGTGATCGAAGCCCGCCACGGCCAGGACGCAGCCCGCGCCCTGGGGCGCATGGCCTTCGAGGGGGCGGAGATCATCAAGGCGCGGATCGCCCGCTACGGCATCGACTGCCACTTCCGCCCGGGGGGCGTGTTTGCCGCCATCACCGACAAGCAGGTGCACCAGCTGGAGCACCACAAGGCCCTGTGGGAGCGTTACGGCCATACCCAACTGGAACTCCGCGATGGGCGCCAGAGCGAAGCCGCCATCGGCTCCCGTCGTTACAAGGCCACGCTACTCGACCACAGCACCGGCCATGTGCATCCCCTGCGCCTGGCCCAGGGCGAGGCGGCGGCCTTCGAGGCCCTGGGCGGGGTAATCCACGAACTTTCGGCGGTGACCCGCATCGAGCGGGGCGAGCCGGCGGTGGTGCACGCGGGGCGTGGGCAGGTGAAGGCGCGTTTTGTGATCGTGGCCTGCAATGCCTACATTGGCGATCTGGAGCCCCAGCTCGCGGCCCGCTCCATGCCCTGCGGCACCCAGGTGATTGCCACCGAGCCCCTGGGCGAGCGTTTCCCTGAAATCCTGCCCACCGAACAGTGCGTGGAAGACTGCAATTTTTTGCTGGATTACTTCCGCCTCTCGGCAGACCGGCGCCTGGTGTACGGCGGCGGGGTGATTTACGGCGCCCGGGACCCGGCCCATATTGAATCCATCATCCGCCCCAAGATGCTCAAGACCTTTCCCCAGCTCAAGGATGTGCGGATTGATTACGCCTGGACCGGCAACTTCCTGCTCACCCTGACCCGCCTGCCCGAGGTGGGCCGGCTGGCCTCGAATATTTACTACTCCCAGGGGTGCTCGGGCCATGGCGTGACCTTTACCCACCTGATTGGGCGGGTGCTGGCGGAGGTGATCCAGGGCCAGTCGGAGCGCTTCGATGCCTTTGCCAGCCTGCCCCATTACCCCTTCCCGGGGGGGCGGCTGCTGCGGGTGCCCTTTACCGCCCTGGGGGCGGCGTACTACGACCTGCGTGACAAGCTCGGCCTCTGAGGCCGGGCGGGTCACACGGGGGGCTGGCGGCGCCGGGTGATGGGGCGCCGTTGGCCCACCTGGCCGGTGCCCGGCGGGCC
>JAJTBM010000138.1 GCA_021286885.1 Rhodocyclales bacterium | reverse complement strand
GGTGGTCATGGGGCCCTTGATGGAGACGGAGAATTCCTTCAGTGCATCGAAGGTTTCCTTCGGGAACCACTCATCGGGACCGTACAGCTGGGTAGACTTCTCACCGGCGTAGACTTCCATCCAGTGGATTTTCTTTTGGCCGCCGTAGGCCTTGGCAACCGCCGCGTCGATTACCTTGATCATCACCGGAGTGATGTCGACACCAATACCATCGCCTTCGATAAAGGGGATGATGGGGTTGTCAGGGATAGCCTGACCGGGGACGATTTTTTGACCGCCTTCCGGCACCTTGATCAGAGAAGTACTCATTCCAACTCCCTCGGATAGATTTTTCGGATCTCTCGCGGACCCAGTGGCGTCATTGCGGTGGGAGCCTCTCTGACGGAAGCCTTGTACACCACGCTGGCAGCACTGACCCGCTGCCTGCCTGCTCGACCCAGTGCCAAGCATCGACAAACTCCGAAGATTATCCTCCAAATGGAGTCGCTCCAAAAGGGGTCAACTGCAAGTCTTATATCAGATGCAAGACTTCGCCCGCGACGACCCGCGCATGCCGACGGGAATGCTAATATTTCCCCTTTGTGCCAAGTGGTTGCTACCGCCGCACACCGTCCACAGACCAGAAGAACGGGGCCACGCCCCAAGGGGAGGGAAGATGGAGTTGTACGCAAATGAGAACCCGGTCGCCCAAGCCATCGCCCATGCGATGATCGAAGGCTTCAACAAGCACTACCGGATTTTTCGGGAAACCTCCCGCCGGGCCAAGGAAAGCTTTGAGTCCGCCGACTGGCAAGGGCAACTCTCTGCGGTGCGGGATCGGGTGCAGTTTTACGACGACCGGGTGAACGAAGCCGTGCTGCGCCTGCACGAGGAGTTCGACGCCGAAAACATCGACGACGCCACCTGGCAGGCGGTCAAACTCCAGTTCATCGGATTGCTGATCAACCACAAGCAGCCCGAGCTGGCCGAGACCTTCTTCAACTCGGTCACCACCAAGATCCTGCACCGGAACTACTTCAGCAACGACTACATCTTCACCCGCCCGGCGCTGTCCACGGACTACATCGAGTCTTTCCCGCCCACCTACAGCAGCTACTACCCCCAGGACGAAGGGCTGCGGGGGACAATCCGGCGCATCATCGAAGACTTTGACTGGCAGCGCCCCTTCGAGGATCTGAACCGGGACGTGGACTACGTGATGCGCACCCTCCACAAGCATCTGGGCGACTGGCCCAAGATGGAGGTGAACTGTCAGATCCAGGTGCTCTACTCCGCCTTCTATCGGAACAAGACCGCCTACATCATCGGCAAAGCAGTCAATGGCTACCAGGAATACCCCTTCGCCATCGCGGTGCGCCACAGCACCTCGGGGATGCTCTACCTGGATACCATCGTGCTCGATCCGTGGCGGATCTCGCTGCTGTTCTCCCTGTCCCGGGCCTACTTCCTGGTGGACATGGAAGTCCCCTCGGGCTACGTCCAGTTCCTGCGCACCATCATGCCCAACAAGCCGCGCTCGGAGCTGTACACCATGCTGGGGCTGGGCAAGCAGGGCAAGACCATCTTCTTCCGGGATCTGATCGCCCACCTGCGCCACTCCAACGACCAGTTCATCGAAGCACCCGGCATCCGGGGCCTGGTGATGCTGGTGTTCACGCTGCCGTCTTACCCCTACGTGTTCAAGATCATCAAGGACAAGTTCGGCAGCTCCAAGAACATGGACCGGGCCACCGTGAAGCGCAAATACCTGCTGGTGCGCCAGGTGGACCGGGTCGGTCGCATGGCCGACACCCTGGAATTTTCCAACGTGGCCCTGCCGCGCAGCCGCTTCCACCCCGATCTGATCGCCCAGCTCAAGGAACTGGCCCCCTCGGTGATCGAGGAGGACGGCGACACCCTGGTGGTGAAGCACCTCTATATTGAACGGCGCATGACCCCCCTCAACATCTACCTGGACAAGGCCAGCGAAGAGCAGGTGGAAGAGGCCGTCAAGGAGTACGGCCAGGCCATCAGCGAGCTGGCCATTGCCAACATCTTCCCGGGCGACATGTTGTGGAAGAACTTCGGCATCACCCGCTACGGCCGGGTCGTGTTCTACGACTACGACGAAATCGAGTACATGACCGACTGTAACTTCCGGCGCATCCCCCCGGCGCCCAACGAGGACATGGAGATGTCCGGCGAGCCTTGGTACTCGGCCGCCCCGCTGGATGTCTTCCCGGAAGAGTTCGCCACCTTCCTGCTGGGCCAGCCCAAGATCCGCAAGGCCTTCCTGAAGCATCACCGCAAGCTGCTCGATCCGAAGTTCTGGCAGGATGCCCAGGACAGCATCCGCAACGGCCACGTGGAAGACTTCTATCCCTACCCGCAAGAGTTGCGCTTCTGCAACGCCTTCCCGGCTGAGGCAGAAACCCCCCAGGCCTGAGACCTGAGGCCCGAGGCCTGGCATTCACCAGGCACAAAAAAACCGCCGGCAGCGCCCGGCGGTTTTTTTATGGGATACGTGGGGAGATACACGAAAATCTAACGCAGACTGCCCTAAACCTCCCACCCCAACTCCAGCACCCAGGGCCCGGCGCCGGCCTGTAAGGCGGTGCGCACATAGGGCACCATCGCTTCGGGCAGGGCCTCGGGCGCGCACCAGTGCAGCGCATCGCACTTGTCGGGCTCGGCAATGCGGGGCTCCCCCGTCCAGGCCCGGGCCTCGACAAAGAAGTCGATCCGGTTGGTATCGGAGCGACGATGCACCACTCCCAGCGTGCGCAGGGCAGCGGGGTCGAGGCGAATATCGAGCTCTTCGGCCATCTCCCGGGCGGCCGTCATGGGGATGGACTCCCCTTCTTCCAGATGCCCGCCCGGCAGGCTGTACAGGCCATCAAAGAAACCCGTACCCGCCCGCCGCATCAACAACACCCGGCCTTCACGCCACAGCAGCACATGGACGCCGGTCGGAATGCCCGGATGAAGCATCTTAGTGCTTCCCGGTGCTGCCAAAACCGCCCGCACCCCGTTCGCTGGCCTCAAAGGACTCCACCACGTTAAAGCCCACCTGCAGCACGGGCACCACCACCAGCTGAGCGATACGCTCCATGGGCTGGATTTCGAACACGGCGTGCCCCCGGTTCCAGACCGACACGAAGATCTGGCCCTGGTAATCGGAATCGATCAGCCCCACCAGATTGCCCAGCACGATCCCATGCTTGTGGCCCAGACCCGAGCGGGGCAGGATCATGGCGGCCATGCCCGGATCGGCCAGGTGAATGGCGATGCCGGTGGGCACCAGGGTAGTATGCCCGGGGGTCAGGCTCACCGCCGCATCCAGGCAGGCGCGCAGGTCCAGGCCCGCCGAACCGGCAGTGGCGTAGGCCGGGGGCTGCTCCTTGAGGCGAGCGTCGAGAATCTTGATATCAACTTGATGCATGTGTCACTACTCCTGAAAACCTGAAAATCTGAAGCTCCGAAGCATCAAAGCTTCGAAGCTCTGAAAATCCTTGAACTCAGCCCCGGGCCAGCAGCCGGGCCAGATGGGCCACAATGCCCTGGGCCACTTCGGGCTTGGGCGCCCGGGGCAAGGGATGGCGGCCGTCGGCATCGAACAGCACCACTTGGTTGTCGTCACTGCCCAGCCCGTCCTGCACCAGATTGCCCACCACCATCCGGAGTTTTTTGGCCTGGCGCTTGCCTTCGGCGTACTCATCCAGATTGCGGCTCTCGGCAGCAAAACCCACGCAGAAGGGCGGATTGGGCAAGCTGGCCACTTCGGCCAGAATATCCGGGTTGGGCACCAGGGTGATCCCCAGTTCTGCCCCGGATTTCTTGATCTTGTGCTCGGCAGCGTTCGCGGGCCGGTAATCGGCCACCGCCGCCACGCCAATAAAGATATCGGCCGGTAGCGCTTCCAGCACCGCCGCCCGCATCTCAAGGGCGCTCTTCACGCTCACTCGGGCAACGCCCAAGGGCACGGGCAGCGCCACCGGGCCGCTCACCAGCAGCACCTCGGCACCGGCCTGGGCGCAGGCCCGGGCGAGGCCATAGGCCATCTTGCCCGAACTGGAGTTGGTAATCCCACGCACCGGATCAATGGCTTCGAAGGTGGGGCCCGCCGTCATCACAATGCGCTTGCCCGCCAGCAGCTTGGGCTGGAAGAAGGCTTCCAGGGACTCGGCCAGCACCTCGGGTTCGAGCATGCGCCCCTCCCCCACCTCGCCACAGGCCTGTTCCCCTGCAGCGGGGCCCAGGATGCGGATGCCGTCATCCCGCAGCGTGGCCACATTGCGCCGGGTAGCGGGGTTTTCCCACATCTGGCGGTTCATGGCCGGCGCCACCAGCAGGGGGCAATCCCGCGCCAGACACAGGGTGGTGAGCAGATCATCCGCCCGCCCCTGGGCCAGCCGGGCCATCACGTCGGCGGTGGCCGGGGCAATCAGAATCGCATCCGCGTCCCGGCTCAGGTCGATGTGGGCCATGTTGTTATCCATGCGCGGATCCCACAGATCCGTCCAGACCGGGTTGCCGGACAGGGCCTGGAAGGTGACAGCCGTGACAAAACGGGCGCCTCCTTCAGTCAGCACCACATGCACATCGGCCCCCGCCTTGCCCAACAGGCGCACAAGTTCTGCCGCCTTGTAGGCCGCGACACCACCTGTAACACCCAACACCAGTTTTCTGCCCTTCAGCCCGCTCATGCCAGTGGTATTTTTGATGAAATTGAACAGCCTCTGATTGTACACGCCATGGCTATCACCGACTGGCCCGCTGATGAACGCCCCCGGGAACGCCTGCTCAGCCGGGGCGCCCAGGTTCTGTCCGACGCCGAGCTGCTGGCCCTCTTCCTACGGGTGGGCATCAAGGGCAAGAGCGCCGTTGACCTCGCCCGGGATCTGCTCGGCCACTTTGGCGGATTGAGCGCCCTGTGCCGGGCCTCCCAGCCTGATTTCTCGGCTTTTCCTGGCATGGGGCCAGCCAAGTACGCCCAGCTCCAGGCGGTCATGGAACTGGCCCGCCGCGCCATTGGCGAACAACTGGCCCAGCGGGACGTGTTCGACTCCCCCGGTGCCGTGCGGGACTGGCTGCGCCTCCACCTGGCCGCCCTTGGACACGAGGTGTTCGTAGTCATCTTTCTTGACGCCCAAAACCGGGTGATCTGCTATGAGGAGATGTTCCGGGGCACCCTCACCCAGACCTCGGTGTACCCCCGGGAAGTGCTCAAGCGGGTACTCCAGCACAACGCCGCCGCCGTCATCCTCGCCCACAACCACCCATCCGGCGTCGGCGAGCCCAGCCAGGCCGACCAGATGCTCACCCGGGCACTCCAACGGGCCCTGGAGCTCATAGACGTACGGGTGCTGGACCACTTCGTGATCGCCGGAAACACGCGCCCAGTCTCGTTTGCAGAGCGCAATTTGCTCTAGCCTGGAAGCTCTTTGATACAAGCATTGCTCCAAGGTCTTGATTCAAGTCGACTTCACCCTTTATAATCGACGGTCTTACCGAATCAAAACCAGTTTGGAGCAACAAATGGCTCGCGTTTGCCAAGTGACCGGAAAAGGCCCGATGGTTGGGAACAATGTTTCCCACGCTAACAACAAGACCAAGCGTCGTTTCCTCCCCAATCTGCAGAACCGCAAGTTCTGGAGCGAATCCGAAAACCGCTGGGTGCGTCTGCGTGTAACCAACGCTGCCCTGCGCACCATTGACAAGAAGGGCATTGATGCCGTCGTCGCCGAGCTGCGTGCTCGCGGCGAAAAGGTTTAAGCCTTTTTACCTGGAGATAGATCAAGATGGCAAAAGGCGGCCGCGAAAAGATCAAGCTCGAGTCCACTGCTGGCACCGGGCATTTCTACACCACCACCAAGAACAAGCGTACCACCCCGGGTAAGCTTGAGTTCAACAAGTACGACCCGGTGGCACGCAAGCACGTGCCCTACAAGGAAATCAAGCTCAAGTAATTGCCGTCCGGCACGCGATTACCGCTTGTTGCACCTCGAAAAACCCGCCTCGTGCGGGTTTTTTGCTTACTAGGCTGGGGCGTAAAACAGGGACGTAACATCCAGATACGCACAAAATTGGTGCATCAACGCCCCAACGCCTACAATTCCGAGCTGTCACCCAGGCCCAATGTAGGGTTTGCAACACGCCGCCCAACGGATGCGGGCTCGTCCAAACGAGCCGTCAACAAAAAACCGCCGATGTGTGCGACCACATCGGCGGTTTTCATCACCATGAACACGCCCGAAGGCTTGTCCATGTGCAGAGGTCAGGCGCGCTGGATGTTGGAAGCTTGCTTGCCCTTGGGACCCTGGGTGATTTCAAACTGAACCTTCTCCCCCTCTTTCAGCGACTTGAATCCGTTCATGTTAATGGCGGAGAAGTGCGCGAACAGGTCCTCGCTGCCATCGTCCGGCGTGATGAAGCCGAAACCCTTGGCGTCGTTGAACCACTTTACAGTACCAGTTGCCATATTGCTTTTTCCTTCTTGATTTCAGTATTCCGGCCCGGAATGGAACTTCCGGTGCCGACAGGTGGTCGAGACACAACCGGAAGAACAACCTGGCTACTGCTTCCTTGAGCTTCCCCGAAGCACCACACAAGCATATCCTGCCCTGGTTCTGGCGCGAACACAGTCGTGCTTTTACGTGACTTGCCGATGCCCGTCAACGCATTTGTCACCCGGCACGCTTGTTGCAACACAGCAATCAGGAGGGGATGTTTGTAGGCCTTCGGACAGGCACAATTTTCCGTTACCGTCTTGTTACACTCCCCGGAATTTCCTCTCCGCAGCGCGCTGTGTTGGCACGTCTGCAATCGGAGTCCGAACCCGAAAGAAGGTGTCAAGAAGGTGTTATTTTCACGCTTGCACTCTCAACGGGCTTGTTTAGAATGGGTCGCATGGTCATCAAAAAGCAGGAAGAATCGGTCCTTGAAACTGAGGTAACGCGGGTCAAACCGCCACCCCTGTTCAAAGTCATGCTCCTTAACGACGACTTCACCCCGATGGACTTCGTGGTGACCGTGATCCAGAAATTCTTTGGCAAAGACCGTGAACAAGCAACACGGATCATGCTCAAAGTCCACAGAGAGGGCGTTGGTGTGTGCGGCGTTTTCCCACGGGACATCGCATCCACCAAGGTCGAGCAGGTCATCGCATATGCACGTCAGAACCAGCATCCGCTGGCGTGCATCATGGAGGAAAACTGAAATGATCGCGCAAGAGCTTGAAGTCAGTCTGCACATGGCGTTTGTCGAAGCCCGGCAAAAGCGCCATGAGTTCATCACCGTTGAGCACCTGCTGCTCGCGCTGCTGGACAACCCCTCCGCTGCCGAAGTCCTGCGAGCTTGCGCTGCCAAGGTTGATGAGCTGCGCAAGGAACTCACGAACTTCGTGAACGAACACACTCCCCGCGTTGAAGGCACCGACGACATCGACACCCAGCCCACTCTGGGCTTCCAGCGTGTGATTCAGCGGGCCATCCTGCATGTGCAGTCCTCGGGCAAGAAGGAAGTCACCGGCGCCAATGTGCTGGTGGCGATCTTCGGCGAAAAGGACTCCCATGCGGTGTAC
>JAJTBM010000137.1 GCA_021286885.1 Rhodocyclales bacterium | reverse complement strand
TGGTGGCCAGCCTGATCCTGGCCCTGCGCATGAGCCGGGGCATCGCCCGCCCCATCCTGCACATTTCAGCCACCGTGGCCAGTATCAGCCAGGGCGACATGAAGGCCCGGGCCCCCCTGGAAGGCGGCGGCAGCCTGCATGCCCTGGCCCAGGGGGTGAATGAAATGGCCGACCGGCTGAGCGCCACCCAGGAAGACCTGGAGCGCAAGGTAGAAGCCGCCACCCGCGAACTGCTGGCCAAAAAGGAAGAAGCCGAAGTGGCCAACCGAGCCAAGAGCCGCTTCCTGGCCGCTGCCAGCCACGACCTGCGCCAACCCATGCACGCCCTCGGGCTGTTTGTGGCCGAACTGGTGCAAAAAAACCACGCCTCAGACACCAACCGGCTCGTGGAGCAGATCGCCACCTCCACCGAGACCATGGAGAATCTGCTCGACAGCCTGCTCGACATTTCCCGGCTGGACGCCGGCGTCCTGGACCGGGAGATCAAACCCTTCCCCCTCCAGCGCCTGCTCGAACGCATCGAGGTGGACTACCTGCGGGAAGCCCGGCTGCGTGGCCAGCGGCTGCGCATCCGCCCCACGGATCATTGGGTGGAAAGCGACCCGCTCCTGCTCGAACGGATTCTGCACAACCTCATCAGCAATGCCATGCGCTACAGCCCGGGAGGCACCATCCTGGTGGCCTGCCGCAAGCGGGGCGCCATGCTAAGCGTCGAGGTGCGCGACAACGGCCCAGGCATTGCCCCCGAAGCCCAGCAGACCATCTTTCAAGAGTTCGTCCAGCTCCACAACCCCGAACGTAACCGGGCGAAAGGGCTGGGCCTGGGCTTGGCCATCGTGCGCCGCCTGACCAACCTGCTTGGCCACCCTTTATCCTTGCGCTCCCGACTGGGCAAAGGCTCAGTGTTTGCGGTGGATCTGCCGATTACACAGGCGGTGCTGGTGGACATCCAGCCCCCGCCCCCGGCCCACGCCATCAGCCGGCTTCACGTGGCCCTCATCGACGATGACGAATTGGCCATTGCCGGCACCGCCAGCCTGCTGGAATCCTGGGATTGCCAAGTCACCGCCGCCGACACCCCGGAAGCCATTCTGGCCCGCTTTCCCGACCCGGCCCTGGCGCCCGACGTGCTGCTGTGCGACTACCAGCTGGGCGGACGCATGAACGGGCTGGATGTGATCAACACCCTGCACATCCACTTTGGCCGACGCATCCCGGCCGTCATCCTGAGCGGCGACACTACCCCCGAAACCCTGGCCAAGATCCAGCAAGCGGGCATCCCTCTACTCAGCAAACCCGTGCGTCCGGCCAAGCTGCGCGCCCTGCTGCAACGCACCACACAAGCCTGACCCGGGTAGTAGAAGCATCGGTTAAGATGCCCGCATCAATGCCGCATTACCCCGCCTGGCCATGCAATATCGGCAAGACGCCCCCAGACCCACATGACAGGGAGCAGCACCATGAGCAAGGACAACACCACCCCCGACCCGATGGAGTTCATGCGCAGCATGTGGTCCAAGATGGGCTTCAACATCCCCGGCATCGTCACCCCGACCCTCGATGTGGAAGAACTGGACAAGCGCATCTCCGACATGAAAACCGTCGAGAGCTGGCTCAAGATGAACCTCAGCTCCCTGCAAATGGCCATTCAGGGGCTGGAAATGCAGCGCACCACCATCGCCACCATGCAGGCCATGAGCAAAATGGCCACTGAAGGCGCCAAATCTGCCGAAGAAGCCACCGGCAACCCCTTCACCAATGGCATGTGGCCCTGGAACATGATGCAGAACGCTGCCGAACAGGCCGCAGCCGCAGCCCAGGCCGCTACCCCCCCGGCCCCCGAGGGCGGCAAGGGCAAGGCCGCCGCCTGAGCCCCGGGCTCAGCCCCAGCGCTGGAGCGCCACCAGCCAGCCCGTAAGGGTCAGCGCAGCGCCCAGCGTGGTGGCCGAAATCAGCCAGGCCACCCCCGGGCCATCGCCGCCCATGCGCATCGCCAAAATGTAGGCCGACGATGCCGTCGGCAGGGCGGCAAACAGTACCGCCACCTGAAACGCCACCCCCTCCAGCCCCAGCCCGCGCGCCAAAGCCCAGGCCACCAGAGGCACCAGCAGCAGCTTCACCACACATAGCCAGGCCATTCCGACAGGCCGCCCCTGCCATTCTCCCACCCGCAGGGCCGCCCCCACCGCCAGCAAACCCAGGGCCACGGCGGCATCGGCCAGACGCTGCAAAAACGGCAGCGCCGGGCCCGGCAAATGCAGGCCCGCCATGCTAAATAGCAGCCCCGCCAGCGTTGCCAGGATCAGCGGATTACGGATCAACTCCCGTCCCACGCGTGCCTGCCCATGGCGCGCCAGCACCGTCACCGCCGCCATGTTGGCAAAGGGCACCATAGCCCCGCACAGGGCCCCCATGGCAGCGGTGCCCGCCGCACCAGCCAGCTTGCCGGCCACCGCGATGCCGATGTAGGTGTTGAAGCGATAGGCGCACTGGATACGGGACGCAAAGCCCATCTCATCCAGCCCCATGAATGGCCGCCCCACCCAGCCCAGCCCGAACCCGGCCAGCATCGAGAGCAGGCCCACCATCAGCATGGGGCCCGTGCTATCCAGCCGGATCGGCGCCCGGGCCAGGGCCAGAAAGAGCAAGGCCGGAAACAGCACGAAATACACCAGCCGCTCCACCCCACTCCACAGCGCCTCACCAAATCCGCCAAACCGGCGCAGGCCGACCCCCAGCGCAATCAGGGCAAAATCGGGCAAGAGGAGCAGGAAGCTTTCCATGGGGCACGCCGGACAGGCACCGGCAAAAAATGAACAAGAAGCGCGAGTGTGCCAGATCCCCGCCTTGCCTCCACCCCAGACAAAAAAGCGCCGGCCCAGGGCCGGCGCAAACACATGAAACGACGAGGGATGAAACCGGGGGCCGGCGCTGATGCGTCAGGCGTAGGTGCGCAGATCCTCGATGACCTTGCCATCATTGGGCAGGCTGCCCGGGGTGCAGAGCAGGACTTCGCCGCGCAGCTTGGTCAGTTCCCGCAGGGAGTTTTCAATGGCCCCCCGCAGCCCTTCGGCCTGGGCTTCCTGGCATTCGCAGTGCAGGCGCATCCGGTCGGAAAGATCGGGGTTGTCCACCACCAACCGGCCCCGCAGGATTTCCGGGTGGCGTTTGAGCACCTGGGCGACCTGGCCCGGGTGCACAAACATGCCGCGCACCTTGGCAGTCTGGTCGGCCCGCCCCAGCCAGCCCTTGATGCGCTGGTTGGTGCGCCCGCAGGGCGATGCGCCGGGCAGAATGGCCGACAGGTCGCCGGTGGCAAAGCGGATCAGCGGGTAATCGGGGTTGAAACTGGTGACCACCACCTCCCCCACCTCGCCTTCAGGCAGGGGGTCGCCGGTGCCGGGGCGGACGATTTCGAGGATCAGATCTTCATCCAGCACCAGCCCTTCCCGGGCCGGGGTTTCGTAGGCGATGAGCCCCAGATCCGCAGTGGCGTAGGCCTGGAAGGCCTGAATGCCCCGGGCCTCCAGGGCCTGGCGCTGGCTGGGCGGGAAGGCTTCGCCCGACACAAAGGCCTTGCGCAGGCTGGTGATGGGGGTGCCCAGTTCGTCGGCTTTGTCGAGCAGGATGCGCAGGAAAGACGGAGTGCCCGCGTAGGCGCTGGGGGCCAGATCCCGCATGGCGGCCACCTGCTGCTCAGTCTGACCAACGCCCGCCGGGAACACGCTGCACCCCAGGGCGTGGGCGGCGCTCTCCATCATCGCCCCCGCCGGGGTGAAGTGGTAAGAGAAGGTGTTATGCACCAGATCCCCGGCCCGGAAGCCCGCCGCGTAGAAAGCCCGGGCCATGCGCCAGTAGTCCTTGCGCGCCCCTTCGGGTTCGTAGATGGGGCCC
This sequence comes from Rhodocyclales bacterium, assembly GCA_021286885.1. Classification (GTDB taxonomy): domain Bacteria; phylum Pseudomonadota; class Gammaproteobacteria; order Burkholderiales; family Rhodocyclaceae; genus Zoogloea. The sequence goes on along the minus strand of JAJTBM010000137.1, from coordinate 3,691 downwards.
GGGGAGGCAAACACCCGGGCGCACTGGCTGCCCCAGCCCAGGGTGGCCAGCCCGCCAAAGGGGCGGCGCTGGCTCTGGAGGGCGCTCAGTTCGGATTTGCGGATCACCGGCAGGCTCGCCAGGGCGGCGCGGGTGTTGATCTGGGCCAGATCCAAGCCGGCCAGGGCCTCAGCGTAGGCCGGCGCCCGTTCCCGGGCCTGGGCCAGAAAGGCGGGTAGCCGGCCCAGGAGCTCCGCCTCCCGCTCGGCGGGCGTACGGGTTTCGCGGGAATCGTAGTAGTTCATGGGAACCTCGAAGGTCAGGAGCCAGGAGTCAGAAGTCAGAAACCAGGAGCGGCGCGTCAGGACAGCCAGCGCTTGCGCCGCCGGTAGTGCTTCACCTCGCGGAAGCTCTTGCGCCCTTCGGACGAGAGGCCCAGATAGAACTCCTTCACATCCTCATTGGTGCGCAGGGATTCGGCCTCGCCTTCCATCACCACCCGACCGTTTTCGAGGATGTAGCCGAAATCTGCATAGCGCAGGGCCACCATGGTGTTCTGCTCGGCCAGCAGGAAGCTGACCTTTTCCTTGGTGTTCAGGTCTTTGACGATTTCAAAGATTTCTTCGACGATCTGGGGCGCCAGGCCCATGGAGGGCTCGTCGAGCAGGATCATCTCGGGGCGGGCCATCAGCGCCCGGCCAATGGCGCACATCTGCTGCTCGCCCCCGGAGGTGTAACCCGCCTGGGAACTGCGCCGGGTCTTGAGGCGCGGAAAGTAGGCATACACCCGCTCCAGGTTGTCGCGCAGTTCGGCCCGGCTCAAGCTGCGGGTGTAGGCGCCGGTCAGCAGGTTTTCCTCGATGGAGAGGTGGCCAAAACAGTGCCGCCCTTCCATCACCTGAATCACCCCCCGGCGCACCAGGTCGGCGGGGGTCATCTGGTCGATCCGGTCGCCCTTGAACTCCACGCTACCCTTGGTCACATCGCCCCGCTCGGCACGCAGCAGGCTGGAGATGGATTTCAGGGTGGTACTCTTGCCTGCCCCGTTGGCCCCCAGCAGGGCCACGATCTTGCCCTGGGGCACCTCAAGGGAAACGCCCTTGAGCACCAGGATCACATGGTCGTAGATGACTTCGATGTTGTTGATGCTGAGGTAAGACATGGCGGTGGCCATCCTCTCTTCTGCACCCGGGGCAACAGGCGGCCCCGGGGGATCACGGTGGGGCCAGCCCAGCCCGGGCCGGCCCGTTCAGGCAGCGCGCCTTAGCCTTCCTTGCTGCAATCCCGGGGCTTGATGCCCTTTTCCTTGGCATAGGCCGCGGCGGATTCCTCGATCATCCCGCGCACCAGGGCCCGGTCGGATTCCACCCAATCAGACACCACCTTCCACTGGGTGCCGTCCCATTGCTGGAACTTCACCATGCCCGGGCCTTCGTGGTCGGCGCAGCTCAGCTTGAGGGGCGGCAGGAAGCCGGTGGCGCCCAGGGCCTTGAGGCGGGCGTCATCCAGATTGAGGTTTTCAAAGCCCCAGCGCACCTGCTCGCCGGTGAGGGCCTTGCCCTTGCCAAACTTTTCCTGGGCCTTGCGGATCGCCTCGACGGTGATGATCCCGTGCACCACGCCCCGGTTGTAGTAGATGGAGCCGATCCGGGTCTTGTCTTCCATATTGCCCTTGTTCTTGCCGTACACATGCTTCTTGATGTCGGCAATCACCGGGTAGTTGGCTCCGGCCACATTGAAGCCGGCGGCCACAAAGCCCTTGGCGGCCGGGCCGGCGGGCACCGTGTCTTCCTCGGCCCCGGACCACCACACGCCCACCATCTTTTCACGCGGGAAGCCGGTCTTGGCAGCGGCCTTGATGGCAGTGGGGTTCATCACCCCCCAGCCCCACAGCACCACGTAATCGGGCTTGGCCTGGCGGATCTGGAGCCATTGGGACTGCTGCTCGTTGCCCGGGTGGGCCACCGGGATCTTGATCACTTCAAACCCGTGCTTGGCAGCGAGCTTGTCCATGATGGCGTGGGATTCCTTGCCATAGGCGGAATCGTGATACAGCAGGGCCACCTTCTTGCCCTTCAGGTTGGCCATGCCACCTTCCTTGCTGCCGATGTAGTTCACGATGGCCGAGGCCTGGGACCAGTACGTGGTGATCATCGGGAAGACCCACGGGAACACCCGCCCGTCGGCCGCATCGGTGCGCCCGTAGCCGATGGTCACCATCGGAATCTTGTCCTGGGCCACCTTTTCGAGCACCGAATAGGTGATCCCGGTGGACACCGGCTGGAACACGCTGTTGCCGGTGCTGCCTTTCTTCTTGAGGCGCTCGTAGCACTCCACGCCCCGGGCATTGTTGTACTCGGTTTCGCACTCTTCCCAGGTGATCTTGACCCCGTTGATGCCTCCATCCCGCTCGTTAACCATCTGCATGTAGTCGATCCAGCCGCCAAACAGCCCGGAACCGCCCGCCGCATAGGGGCCGACCCGGTAGCTGGCCAGGCCGATGAACTGCTCATCGGCGCTCGCCACGGGGGCGCCCAGCAGGGCCGCCAGGGCTGCGCCCAGGATTAGGGTGTTCTTGAGTTTCATGTGTGGTCTCCTCGTTATGGATATATCGATGGTGTGGGTGGGTCTTGGCTCACCCGGTACTACGTGCGACATGCAACATGGGACACAAACAGGGCGGACTCAGTGGGGGAAAGGCCACAGCCGCAGTTTTTCCTTGGCCAGCTGCCACAGCCGGGCCAGGCCGTGGGGTTCGACGATCAGGAAAAAGATGATCAGCCCGCCAAACACGATGAGCTGGAAGTTGGATACAAAGCCGGCCCCCAGCGCATCGCCAAACAGGGCGGGCACCACGTTGTCCAGAAAGATGGGCAGGAGCACGATGAAGGCGGCCCCGAGGAAGGAACCCATGATGGAGCCCACCCCGCCGATGATGATCATGAACAGGATCTTGAAAGACAGATCCAGGTTGAAGCCCTCCGGCTCCACGGTACCGATGTAGGTGTAGGCATACAGGGCCCCGGCGACGCCGCAGTAGAAGGAGCTCACCGCGAAGGCCAGAAGCTTGGTGCGCATCAGCCGGAAGCCGATCACCTGGGCCGCCACATCCATGTCCCGCACCGCCATCCAGGCCCGGCCCGTGGAGCTGCGCACCATGTTCTTGGCCAGCAGGGCCATCACCACCACCACCAGGAAGGTCAGCACGTACTTGGCTTCGGGGGTGGCAAAGGTGTAGCCCAGAATGGTCACGTCCTGGGCCGTCACCACGCCCGACGATGAATAGTTGGAGAACCACGGAAACTTCACCAGCGCCCAGACGATGAAGAATTGGGCCGCCAGGGTCGCCACCGCCAGGTAAAACCCCTTGATGCGCAAACTGGGCAGGCCGAACAGGATGCCCACCAGCGCCGCCGAGAGCCCCGCCAGCACCAGCGCCACCAGAAAGGGCATCCCCTCGATGCGCAGCATGAAGTTGTAGGCGGCAAAGGCACCCACCGCCATGAAGGCCGCCGAACCCAGCGAAAGCTGGCCCGCGTAGCCGGTGAGAATGTTGAGCCCCAGGGCTGCCAGCGAAAAAATCAGCACCGGGATCAGAATGGCCTTGAGCCAGTATTGGTCGGCCACCAGGGGCACGACCACCCCGAACAGCAGCATCAGGGCCCAGAAACCGATGCGATCCTGGCGGATCGGGAAGATCTGGGCATCCTCG
>JAJTBM010000136.1 GCA_021286885.1 Rhodocyclales bacterium | reverse complement strand
TACCCCAAACGCACCGCTCCAGAACCTCAGCCGGCGCCGTTTTCTGCAAGGCAGCGCGGGCCTCACCCTGGGTTTCTGCCTGCCCGTGGGTGCCCGGGCTGCGGGTGCAGCCAAAACGCCGGCAGCGGCTCCGGCGTTTGAAGCCAATGCCTTCCTGCGCATCGGCACCGACAACAGCGTGACCGTGATTTCCAAGCACCTGGAGATGGGGCAGGGCACCTACACCGGCCTCGCCACCATCCTGGCCGAGGAACTGGATGCCGACTGGAACAGCGTGCGGGTCGAAGGCGCGCCGGCGGATGCCAAGCGCTACAACAACCTCAACTGGGGCCCCTTCCAGGGCACGGGCGGCAGCTCGGCCATGGCCAATTCGTGGATGCAGCTGCGCCAGGCCGGCGCCGCCGGGCGCGCCATGCTGGTCGCTGCCGCTGCCAAACGCTGGGGCGTGGCCCCCAGCAGCCTGCGGGTGGACGCCGGCGTGGTGAGCCACCCGGAGAGTGGCCGCAGCGCCCGCTTTGGCGAGCTGGCGGAGGCCGCCGCCCAGGAAGCCGTGCCCGCCGCCCTCAAGCTCAAGGAGCCAGCGGATTTCCGTCTGGTGGGCAAGCGTGCCCCGCGCCGCGACAGCGCCGCCAAGACCGATGGCAGCGCCCAATTTACCCAGGATGTGCACCTGCCCGGCATGCGCGTGGCGCTGGTCGCCCATCCGCCCCGCTTCGGCGCCACGGTTAAAAGCTTTGATGCCCGCGCCGCCCTGGCGGTGAAGGGCGTGCTGCAAGTGGTGCACATCCCCACCGGCGTTGCCGTGCTGGCCAAAGACACCTGGAGTGCCAAAAAAGGCCGCGATGCCCTGAAAGTGGTGTGGGACGAATCGGCGGCCTTCAAGGAAGGGAGCGACGCCCTCTGGCGCCGCTATGCCGAGCTCGCCACCCGCCCCGGCACGGTGGCCCGCAGCGAAGGCCAGGCCGCCCAGGCCCTGAAGGATGCACGCCGGGTGCAGCTGGCCGCCTATCGCTTCCCGTATCTGGCCCACGCGCCCATGGAGCCCCTGAACTGCGTGATCCAGCTCGGGCCCGAGGGCTGCGACGTGTGGAACGGGGAGCAGATGCAGACCGCCGACCAGTTCGCCCTGGCCCAGTTGCTGGGGCTCAAGCCCGAACAGGTGCGCCTGCACATGCTGTATGCCGGGGGCAGCTTTGGGCGGCGTGCCAGCAAGGATTCCGACTACCTGCGCGAAGCCGCCCAGATCGCCAAGGCAGCGGGCGGCACGGCCCCCGTCAAGCTGGTCTGGCTGCGGGAAGATGACATGCAGGCCGGCTACTACCGGCCCATGTTCTACCACACCCTTGAGGCCGCCATCGACGCCCAGGGCCGCCTGAGCGGCTGGCAGCACCGGCTGGTGGGGCAATCGGTCATGGCCGGTTCGCCCTTTGCCGGGATGGTCAAGGACGGCGTGGATCCCACCTCGGTGGAAGGCGCCGCGAACCTGCCGTATGCGATCCCCAATCTGCAGGTGGAGTTGCACACCCCCGCCGATGTGGGCGTGCCGGTGCTGTGGTGGCGCTCGGTGGGTTCATCCCATACCGCGTTCTCCACCGAATGCTTCCTGGATGAAGTGGCCCAGGCCATGGGGCGCGACCCGGTCGAGCTGCGCCTGGAGCTGCTCGCCAAACACCCGCGCCATGCAGCGGTGCTGCGTTTGGCCGCCGAGAAGGCCGGCTGGGGCCAGCCCCTGGCCGCCCGGGCGGGCGTGCGCCGGGGGCGCGGGATTGCAGTGCATGAATCCTTCGCCTCCTACGTGGCCCAGGTGGCCGAAGTGTCGGTGGGCAAGGACGGCAGCATTCGCGTGGATAAGGTGATCTGCGCGGTGGATTGCGGCATCGCCATCAACCCGGACGTGATCCGCGCCCAGGTGGAAGGGGGCGTCGCCTTCGCCCTGTCGGCGGCCCTGTATGGCGACATCACCCTCAAGGAGGGGGCGGTGGAGCAGGCCAACTTTGATAGCTACATGCCCCTGCGCATCAACGAGATGCCCGTGGTGGAAGTGCATATCCTGCCTTCGGCGGCTGCGCCCACCGGCATTGGCGAACCGGGCGTGCCACCCCTGGCCCCAGCGGTGGCGAATGCCATTGCAGCGGCCACCGGCACGCGTCTGCGCAGCCTGCCGTTTGACCCCAACGCACTGAAGGCCTGAGCATGGACAGCCAGGATACCCAGGTCCTGGCCGCCGCCCGCCGCTGGCGGGCGGAGGGCCAGCCCCTGGCGCTCATCACCGTGGCCCGCACCTGGGGCTCCGCCCCCCGTCCCCCCGGCGCCTGGATGGTGTTGCGGGGCGATGGGGTGGTGCAAGGCTCGGTGTCGGGGGGCTGCATCGAGGCCGATCTGATCGACCGCATCACCCAGGGCGGCCTGCTCGACCCCCAGGGCCAGCCCCATCCCTTTGTGCTCGAATATGGCGTGACCCGGGAAGAGGCCCAGCGCTACGGCCTGCCCTGCGGCGGCACCATGCAGCTGGTGGTGGAGCCCGCCCCGGATCTGGCCAGCCTGGACGCCCTGGCCCACCAGATCAGCGCCGGCGTCCGGGTGCGGCGCAGCGTGCAGATTGGCCAGCCTGGCGCGGTGCTGACCCCCGCCGGGAACGCGGTCGAAGCCGCCTTCGCCTGGGACGGCCAGACCCTGCACACCGTGCACGGCCCCCGCTGGCGCCTGCTCATCATCGGCGCCGGCCAGATCAGCAGCTATCTCGCCCCCATCGCCCAGGCCCTGGATTACCAGGTGTATGTGTGCGACCCGCGCATCGAATACACCCAGGAATGGCAGGCCCCGGGCGTCACCCTGCTCACCTGCATGCCCGACGACGCGGTGCTCGAACTGCGCCCCGACCCCCACACCGCCATCGTCGCCCTGACCCACGACCCCAAGCTGGACGACATGGCCCTCCTCGAAGCCCTCAAATCCCCCGCGTTTTACGTGGGCGCCCTGGGTTCCACCCTGAACAGCCAGCGCCGCCGGGAACGCCTGCTCGAATATTTCGACCTCAGCGCCGAACAAGTCGCCCGCCTGCACGGCCCCGTCGGCCTGCGCCTGGGCAGCCGCACCCCGCCCGAAATCGCCGTGGCCATCGCGGCGGAGATGGTGGGGGTGAGGAATGGGGGGGCAGGTGTTCTTGCGCCTTAGCGTGCTTTGTGACGCGGCGATTTTGAGGGTTTTTTGAGTGGTGAATACTATGTCTAGAAAATCTTGATGTTTTTGTAAAAAAATCTAAGCTGCATTGTGATTGTCGCGTGCGGAGAAAGTCATGATTAAGCAGTTGTGTTTAACCGGGGTGCTGCTTGCTCTAGGAGGGTGTAGATCATTTCCTAGCGTTGATTTGCCTCCTGATCCGTTACTCAATTATCGCAGCACTTTGGCAAATCCTGATGCCGCTGCTAAAAAAGTTGAGTTAGATAAAGATATGCAGTCGGCGCTTGGCTTTTGTAAGAATGTTCTTAACTATTATGAGAAAAACGCTACTTACAGCAGTCGAGCTTTGACTGGGATAGCGGTTGTGGGTGCTTTTGCGGGAGGAGTTGTTGTGCCAGCGTTAAGTGCGCAGGCAACCCTTTCTAAATCTGCTATTGCAGCTTGGGGCGGGGTTAGTGGCTTGGCTAATACTGCTCAAAATACTGTTGTTGGCAATAATTTGGGGCCAGATTCTTTTGTGGGATCGAGAGCTAAAATAATGGTTTCAGTTCAAGGAGTGATGGAAAGTTATTTCAAGGAGGACTCGGCGGACAAGCGCGCTGAGTTAGTATTGAGGATGTACTCGACGTGCATTTCAAATGACATTGTTACGGGTACGTGAGCGGGGTGGTGCAGTTGCTTGTAAAGTGCTGCTTGCCGCCGGCCAAGGCCGGCGCTTCGGGGCCAACAAGCTGCTCCACCCCCTGCCCAACGGCGTCCCCATCGGCCTGGCCTCGGCCCGCGCCCTGGGACCGGTGGCGGGGCGGAGGATCGCAGTGCTCGCATCCCATCAGACCGTGCTTGCCGGGCTGTTGGCTGCCGAAGGCTGGGAAACTCTGATCTGTGCCGATGCCCATCTGGGCATCGGCCACAGCCTGGCTGCCGGCATCGCCACCAGCCCCGAGGCCTCGGGCTGGCTGGTGGCCCTGGCCGACATGCCCTTCATCCAGCCCGCCACCCACCAGCATCTGGCCGACCAGCTCGCCCGTGGCGCCCGGCTGGTGGCCCCCACCTACCAGGGCCAGCGCGGCCACCCGGTAGGCTTCGGGGCCGAATGGCGTCCCCAGCTACTTGCCCTCCACGGCGACACCGGCGCCCGCCCCATCCTCCAGGCCCACCCGGAAGCCCTGCACCTGTGCCCGGTGGATGATGCGGGGGTGCTCAGGGATGTGGATGTGGTGGGGGATGTGCCGGCAGGCTAGAAGTGAAGGTTAAATTGATTATTTCTGGTGTTTGCCGGGAGAGGTTCCGGAAGGGTGGAAACAATCAAATTTCCAATCACCCGAGTGCTGCGCCTGGCTATCCATAGTCGCTCTCAAACAGTGCTCCGTCACAGCTTGCTGGTTTTTAAAGTAATGATGTGATTCAGAACGCCATCCGGGTTATTGGGTTTTCGATGCGATGACATGCAAACCATTGCTGGTTGGGGGATGATGTTTTCAAAGCTTTTATTGCAACATAAAATGTAAAAGAGGTATGATTAAATTTTGCAACTCTTAAGCATTTAAAATGTTTCTAGATAGCGCTTTACAAAAAAACAACAACAATCTTGATGTGTTTAGAGTTATTGCCGCATCAATGGTTATTTATGGTCATGCATATGCTCTGCTCCCGGCTGCAGGAGGGCAGGACTTTTTGTTAAAGATCATAGGGTTCGATTACTCGGGTTCGCTTGCTGTAAAAATATTCTTTTTTTTGAGCGGGTTGGTTGTAACAAATAGCTTGATCTCGAGTAATGATGCTGTGCGTTTCGTGATTTCGCGTTTTTTTAGAATATGGCCAGCCCTGTTGATTACGCTTGGAGTTAGTGCGTTTGTAATCGGGCCGGTCGTTTCAAGTTTGAGTGCACATGATTATTTTTCGAACCCGGCGGTTATGGATTATTTTGTCCAGTCCGCAAAAATGAATATCAGATTTGAGTTGCCTGGTGTTTTTCAGGGTAGGAAGTATGCGTCGATTAATGGCTCTTTGTGGACGATACCGTTCGAAGTTTTTGCGTATGTGGTGCTGCTGGGTGCGTTTATGTCCGGTGGAATGCGTTTGAAAAAAGTGGCTTTTGCAATTGTTGCAATAATTATTGTAGAGCCTGTTTTGAGCGAAAAAATTATATTTACCTGGGTTTCTCGGGATACTGAGGTTTCAATGTTGGCGCCATCGTTTGCATCTGGGGTGTTGCTGGCAATATTCAGAGAGTCTGTGAAGATAGATCTAAAGATATTTGTTGGTTTGTGGGTTGTTTTTTATGTGTTTAAAGGCTCTGTTTATGGGTTTTATTATTTTTACGGGGCTGTTTTTTATAGCATTCTTTATTTGGCAACCCTTCCTTTGGTTGTGAGGTTGAAGCCAAGTTCAGATATATCGTATGGAGTGTATTTGTGGGGGTGGCCTGTTCAGCAGTTGATGGTAACTTTCTTTCCGGACTCTGGTGTGGTGGTAAATCAAGTCTCGTCAATTGCTGTTTCAGCTATTTTGGGGTGGCTGTCGTGGAATGTGATTGAGAAGCGATTTATCGCAATAGGGTCAAAGCTAGGAGAAAAAGTAAAAAGATATAGTGCAAAACCACAGGATTCTGTTGCAATTTAGCATTTTGTCAAGTCTGGTTTGCGGTTTTGACTGTGCTGAGCGAAAAGCCCCCGGCAGGTTGCTGCTCGGGGGCTTTTGTGTTGTGGGCCCTAGTTTTGTTATTCGCGTTATTTTTCATGCATGACTCTTTCCGGCGCGAGGTCAAGCTGGTTTCTGTATAACCTCACCCCCGAAACCTCAAGGCCTCCACCACCACCTGAAATGCCGGCGAAAGCTGGCGTCGGCTGGGGTAGTAGAGGTGGTAGCCGGGGAAGGCCGGGCACCAGTCCTGGAGCACGCTGACCAGCGCGCCCCGGGCGATGTGTTCGGCCACCTGGTCGGCGGGCAGGTAGGCGAGGCCGTGGCCGGCGAGGGCGGCGCGCAGGATGGGGGGCAGGCTGTTGAAGATCCAGCCGCCTTCCACGCGCACGTTCAGGATTTCGGCGCCCTGGTGGAATTCCCACACCAGCAGGTTGCCGTGGGTGGGCAGGCGCAGGTTGATGCAGCGATGGGCGGCCAGCTCGCGGGGGGTGCGGGGGGCCGGACAGCGGGCCAGGTAGGCGGGGCTGCCCACCACGGCAATCTGCATGTCCTGGGACAGGCGCACTGCGATCATGTCTTTTTCGACCTGATCGCCCAGCCGCACGCCCGCATCAAAGCGTTGGGCCACGATGTCGGTGAGCCCGAAATCCACATTGATCTCGACCGTGATGTCCGGGTATTCGTGCAGTACCGGATCGAGCCGGGGCCACAAAATGGTGTCGGCGGCGTGGTCGGCGGTGGTGATGCGCACGGTGCCTGCTGGGCGGGCGCGTAGCTCGGTGAGGGCCGCAAGTTCGGTGCTGATTTCCTCAAAACGAGGGGCGATTCGCTCCAGCAGCCGCTGGCCCGCCTCGGTGGGCGACACGCTGCGGGTGGTGCGGGTGAGCAGGCGTATCCCGAGCCGTTCTTCCAGGGCGCGCAGGGTGTGGCTCAGGGCTGATTGGGATACACCCATCTGGGCCGCCGCCCGGGTAAAGCTGCCTTGCTGGGCCACTGCGATGAAGGCCAGCAGGTCGTTGAAGTTCTCGCGCTGCATTAATGAGCAAATCTCATGGATGGGTGGGGTTTGTGCTGATTGTAATGGAAGCCTTTCCCGACTTTTTTGGGGGCTTGCATGGATTTCGCAGCTTCCTTGTATATTCGGCATATTCAGCGCAGTTCAGTCCCCAAGGCGTGGGCTTGCTGGGGCGGAGGTGTACGGGGGATGCAAATATTGGGAGCTTGGGATTGGTGGGCATGAAGGGGGAGCAGGCACAACCGGGCCTGGGGCAGCGCCTGGCGGCCTGGGTGGCGCCGGGGGTGCGGCGCCTGGGGGCGCGGGCTTATCTGCTGCTGGCCCTGATTTTTACCCTGGGGATCTGGAGCGGATTGGGGCCTTTCAAGTTGGTGGCGGCGACCGAGGGCAAGCTGTTCGACATGCTCATGGCCCAGCGCCTGAAGGTGCCGGCCCCCGATCCGGAGATCGTCATCATCGACATCGACGAGGCCAGCCTGGCCGCCATGGCGCCTACCCACGGGCGCTGGCCCTGGCCCAACCAGGTGTTTGGTGAATTGCTCCGGGGCTTGGAGGCCCAGCAGCCCCGGGCGGTGGTGTTCGACATTCTGTTTGCCGACCCGGACACCCTGCGCCCGGCCAGCGATGCGGCCTTTAACGCGGTGGTGGCGGGCTCGTCCCACAGTTTCTTTCCGATGCTGCGCCTGGACCCACGCAATGATCGGCTCTCGCGCATTCCCGCCGGAGCGCTGCCGGGGGTGCGACCCCT
>JAJTBM010000135.1 GCA_021286885.1 Rhodocyclales bacterium | reverse complement strand
TGCAGCCGTGCTCACCTTCGAGCCCCATCCCCGGGAATATTTCGCCCATGAGGCGCGCCCCCGGCGTCTCACCTCCCTGCGCGAGAAGATCGAGCTCTTGCGCGCCCAAGGCGTTGACCGGCTCTACATTGGCCGCTTCAATGCCCAGCTGGCGGGCCTCACCGCCGACCAGTTCATCGAACGGGTACTGCGCCAGGGCCTGGATGTGCGCCACCTGATGATTGGCGACGATTTCCGCTTCGGCAAGGGGCGCAAGGGCGACTTCGCCCTGCTCCAAAAGGCTGGCGCAGCCCAGGGTTTCGGGGTTGAGGCCATGGACACCCTGGTGCACGAAGGCGAGCGGGTTTCCAGCTCCGCCGTGCGCCAAGCCCTCGCAGCCGGCGAGATGGAACACGCCACCCGCCTGCTGGGCCGCCCTTACAGCATTAGCGGGCGCGTCATGCACGGGGACAAGATCGGGCGCACCATCGGCTTTCCCACCTGCAACATCCAGCTCAAGCACCGCAGCCCGCCCATGATGGGCATCTACACTGTGAGTGTCGAAGGGCTGGCCGAACACCCCTGGCCCGGCGTAGCCAGCATTGGCGTGCGCCCCACCATCAACGATGCAGGGCGCACCACCCTCGAAGTGCACCTCTTCGACTGGAGCGCCGAGTGCTACGACGCCCACCTCAAGGTGAACTTCCTGGCCAAGCAGCGGGATGAAGCCCGCTACGACACCCTGGAAGCCCTCACCGCCCAGATTGCCCGCGATGCCGACGAGGCTCGTGCCTATTTCGTCCGGAATCCCTTCTGAATTCAGTCCAAGCGATCACCATGTCCAACAAGCCCAACAAGCGTAGCGACCTGAACCTGCCCGACACCCCCTTCCCCATGCGGGGGGATCTCGCCAAGCGCGAGCCCAACTGGATTGCCGACTGGCAACAGCGCAAGCTCTACCAGAAGATCCGCAAGGCCGCCGCCGGACGCCCCAAGTTCATCCTGCACGATGGCCCCCCCTACGCCAACGGCAACATCCACATCGGCCACGCGCTCAACAAGATCCTCAAGGACATCATCATCCGCTCCAAGACCCTGGCCGGTTTTGATGCCCCCTACGTGCCCGGCTGGGACTGCCACGGCCTGCCCATCGAACACAAGATCGAAGTCACCCACGGCAAGAACCTGCCCGCCGACCAGGTGCGCGAGCTGTGCCGCAGCTACGCCGCCGAGCAGGTCGAAGGCCAGAAACAGGACTTCATCCGCCTGGGCGTGCTGGGCGACTGGGACAAGCCCTACCTGACCATGGAATTCGGCAACGAGGCCGGCGAAATCCGCGCCCTGGCCGAGATGGTCAAGCGCGGCTGGGTGTTCAAGGGCCTCAAGCCGGTCAACTGGTGTTTCGATTGCGGCTCCGCCCTGGCTGAAGCCGAAGTCGAATACCAAGACAAGCAAAGTCATGCCATCGACGTGGGCTTCGTAAGCGCCGAGCCGGATCGCCTGGCCGCCGCCTTTGGCCTCGCGGCCCTGCCCGCCGGCGAAACCGCCCGCATCGTGATCTGGACCACCACCCCCTGGACCATTCCCGCCAACCAGGCCCTGAACGTCCACCCCGAACACGAATACGCCCTGGTACAGACCTCGGGCCGTGGGCTGGTGGTGCTCGCCAGCGAGCTGGTGGAAGCCAGCCTCAAGCGCTTCGGCCTGGAAGGCCAGATCATCGCCCGTTGTGCCGGCGAAGCCCTGGGCGGCCTCAAGTTCAAGCATCCCTTCTACGAGCGCCTCTCCCCGGTGTTCGTGGCCGACTACGTGGGCCTGGACGCCGGCACCGGCGTGGTGCACTCCGCCCCCGCCTACGGCATGGACGACTTCAACTCCTGCAAGGCCAACGGCTTCACCAACGACGACATCCTCAACCCGGTCCAGAGCAACGGCGTGTACGCCGAGAGCCTGCCCTTCTTTGGCGGCCTGCACATCTGGAAGGCCAACCCGGTCATCGTTGAAAAGCTCGAAGAAGTCGGCAACCTGTTCTCCTCCGAGAAGATCAGCCACAGCTACATGCACTGCTGGCGCCACAAGACCCCCCTGATCTACCGGGCCACCGCCCAGTGGTTTGTGGGCATGGATCTCAAGCCCAACGGCGGCCCCAGCCTGCGCGAACTGGCCCTGCAGGGCGTGGATGCCACCGAGTTCTTCCCCGCCTGGGGTCAGGCCCGGCTGCACGCCATGATCGCCAACCGGCCCGACTGGTGCATCTCGCGCCAGCGTAACTGGGGCGTGCCGATTCCCTTCTTCCTGCACCGGGAAACCGGCGAACTGCACCCGCGCACCGTCGAACTGATGGAAGACGTGGCCAAGCGGGTCGAAGAAAAGGGCATCGCCGCCTGGTTCCAGCTGGACGCCGCCGAACTGCTGGGCGCCGAAGCCAGCCAGTACGAAAAGATCTCCGACACCCTGGACGTGTGGTTCGACTCCGGCACCACCCACTGGCACGTGCTGCGCGGCTCCCATAACGACGGCCACGCCAGCGGCCCCCGCGCCGACCTCTACCTGGAAGGCTCCGACCAGCACCGGGGCTGGTTCCACTCCTCCCTGCTGACCGGCTGCGCCATCGACGGCCACCCGCCCTACAAGGCCCTGCTGACCCACGGCTTTGCGGTGGATGGGGCCGGGCGCAAGATGAGCAAATCGCTGGGCAACGTGGTGATCCCGCAAGAAGTCACCGGCAAGCTGGGCGCCGAAATCCTGCGCCTCTGGGTGGCCGCCACCGACTACTCGGGCGAACTCTCCATCTCCAAGGAAATCCTTGACCGGGTGGTGGAAGTCTATCGCCGGCTGCGCAACACCCTGCGCTTCCTGCTCGCCAACACCGCCGACTTCAACCCGGAAACCGACATGCTGCCGGTCTCCGACTGGCTGGAGATCGACCGCTACGCCCTGGCCCTCACCCGCCAGCTGCAAACCCAGGCCGAAGCCGACTACGCCCGCTTCGAGTTCCACCGGGTCGTGCAGGCGCTCCAGAACTTCGCCGCCGAAGACCTGGGCGCGGTGTATCTCGACATCCTCAAGGACCGCCTCTACACCACCCAGGTGAACTCGGCCCCGCGCCGGGCGGCCCAGAGCGCCCTGTGGCACATCCTGCAATCGGTGGTGCGCCTGATGGCGCCCATCCTGTCCTTCACCGCCGAAGAAATCTGGCAGCTGCTGGGCAAGGACGCCGAAGACAGCGTGATGCTGCACACCTTCCACACCCTGCCCACCCAAGAGGGCGAAGAAGCCCTGCTCGCCCGCTGGGACGGCATCCGCGCCCTGCGCACCGAGGTGCAAAAGCAGATCGAAGCCGTGCGCGCCGAAGGCAAGGTGGGCTCCTCCCTCCAGGCCGAAGTGGAAATCCGCGCTGCGGGCGACAAGTACCAGCAACTGGCCAGCCTGGGCGATGACCTGCGCTTCGTGCTGATCTGCTCCGCCACCACCCTGGTGGAAGTGGCCGATGCCAGCGCCGAAGCCATCATCGTGACCCCTTCTGCCCATCAGAAGTGCGACCGCTGCTGGCACTACCGGGCCGACGTGGGCCACGATGCCGAGCACCCCGAGCTGTGCGGCCGTTGCACCTCCAACCTGTACGGCGCCGGCGAAGCCCGCCAGTGCGCCTGACCTCGGGAGCCGCCCTTGAAACTTCGCCTTGGTAGCTGGATCGGTCTGTCTGCCTTTGTGGTTCTGGCAGACCAATGGACCAAGCATCTGGTGCGCGGCGCGCTGCGTAACGGGGAGGTGATCCCCGTCACCAGCTTCTTTGATCTGGTTCTGGCCTTCAACCCCGGCGCCGCCTTCAGCTTTCTGGCCGATCAGGCCGGCTGGCAGCGCTGGTTCTTTGTGGGCCTGGCTGCCCTGATCTGCGGCTGGCTGCTGCGCCTGCTGGCCCAGCACCAGCACGAAAAGCTGCTGCCCCTGGCCTTCTCCCTCATCATCGGGGGGGCCATTGGCAACGTGATCGACCGCTTCGTGTTTGGCGCAGTGGTCGATTTTCTGTATTTTCATATCGGCGCCTACGGGTGGCCGGCCTTCAACGTGGCGGATTCGGCCATCTGCGGGGGCGTGGGCCTCATGATCTACGCCCAGCTCCAGGACGCCCGCACCGCCTCGACCCAAGAGAAGAAACACTCATGACCCAGACCGTTCAGTCCGACAGCCTCGTCACCCTGCACTACCGCATCTCCCTGGAGAACGGTCAGCCGCTCATCAGCACCTTCGAATCCAAGCCCGCCACCCTGCAACTGGGCAAGGGCGACATCGCCCCCAGCATGGAACGTCACCTGATCGGCGTGGCGGTGGGCGAGCACCGGGACTTCGTGCTGGCCCCCGAAGAAGGCTTCGGCGCCTACCGGGAAGACCTGATCGAACGCGTCAAGCTCGAAGACTTCCCCAGCGACACCACCGTGGAGCCCATGGTCATCATGGAATTCACCGCCCCGGACGGCACCCGCTACCCGGGCCTGATCCGCGAGGTGCTGGACACCCACGCGGTCATCGACTTCAACCACCCCCTGGCCGGCAAGACCATCCGCTTTGAGGTGGACGTCATCGGCATCAACTAAGCACGCAGAGGAATCCCCCATGGAAGTGCTGCTCGCCAACCCCCGGGGCTTCTGCGCCGGGGTCGAACGCGCCATCGAAATCGTGGAGCGCGCCCTCGAACGCTTCGGCGCCCCCATCTACGTGCGTCACGAGGTGGTGCATAACCGCTTCGTGGTCGAAGGCCTGCGCGCCAAGGGCGCCATCTTTGTCGAAGACCTGGACGAAGTGCCCACCGGCAACACGGTGATCTTCAGCGCCCACGGCGTGCCCCAATCGGTACGCAGCGAAGCCGAAGCCCGGGGCCTGCGCGTGTTTGACGCCACCTGCCCGCTGGTCACCAAGGTGCACCTCGAAGTGGCCCGGATGCGCGACCAGGGCCGCGAGATCATCATGATCGGCCACAAGGGCCACCCGGAAGTGGAAGGCACCATGGGTCAGGTGCGGGACGGCATCCACTTGGTTGAAAAGCCTGCCGATGTGGCGAGCCTCGTGGTGCGCGACCCGGCCCTGCTCGCCTACGTGACCCAGACCACTCTTTCGGTGGATGACGCCTCGGCCATCGTGAACGCCCTGCGTGAACGCTTCCCCGAGATCGTCGGCCCCAAGAAGGACGACATCTGCTACGCCACCCAGAACCGCCAGGACGCCGTCAAGTTCATGACGCCCCAGGTGGATCTGGTACTGGTGGTGGGCTCTGCCAACAGCTCCAACTCCAACCGTCTGCGCGAAGTGGCCGAGCTGCGCCAGGTGCCCGCCTATCTGGTGGATAACGCCGAAGCCATCGACCCGGCCTGGATCGTGGGCAAGACCCGGATCGGCGTCACGGCAGGCGCCTCGGCCCCCGAAGTCCTGGTGGAATCGGTCATCAACCGCCTCAAGGCCCTGGGTGCCGGCTCTGTTCGCCAGCTCGAAGGGGTGCTCGAGAAGGTGAACTTCCCGATCCCCAAGGAGTTGCAGGTTCAGGCCGCCGAGTAAACACAGGCTCTCCGGTTGCAGATGCCAACGCCACCTCCGGGTGGCGTTGGCATTTACAGCACGCCTAACGCACCTCGCACCTCGCACCTAGCGCCCGGCCCCCCGCTCAAACACCTGAAGCGCCCGATAACACCCACGCCGGAAATCCGCGTTATCGGATGCCTGGTCGCACGCTTCCCGGCTGGTGGGCCCGGCTTCCATGGCCCATTCCTGGCCCTGGAGGGCCTGATCATCCCCTCGCCGTTCCAAGGGCCCATCGGATGCAGGGCTATGCGGCCTACCCGCCCCCCCTGTCCACGCGAGCAGCCCCCCAGCGCCAAACAGCAGAACGATCAGCACCGACAGGCCCAAGGCCGGGCGCTCATACAGACATCCAAACAGCGCCATCAGGGCCAGCAGATTGAACAAAGCGGCCAGGGGCACAAGCGCCAACAGCACCAGCAAGGCCGCCAGCGCTCCATAGGCCGCAGAATCAGCATGGGGCCCCTTCACCGCTTCAAACAAAAAATACGTGGCCCCATCTGCCCCCACCGCCAGGGGCACAAAGATCAGCACCCCCAGCACCGCAAAACGCGAGCCCAACAGGCGCTTGCACCCCTGCGCCACGCGCCAGATCCATACCAGCACGACGAGCAGGGACAGAACGCTGCCTATGTTCTCCAGGAGATTCATGGTGTTCATCCTTATGGAGTCGCGGGCTCCGTCTTGTCCACCAACGCCTCAATCTCCTTAAGCCCCGACTGGGTAAGGCTGATCACCACCACCCAGGCCACAAAGCCCAAAATCACGTACTTGAGCAGGAAGGGTCCGGTGAAATCCATGTTCCAGACGAAGTGCAGTCCCACCGGCACCATGAACAAACGCAGGAAACGCTGGGACAGAAGGGTATCGGTGTGGCTGGTGTACCAGGGCCGAGCGGCCCAGAAGGCGGAGGCGGCAATGGCCGTCCAGACAATATGGGCGAAGGGCGACATGGCGCCACGCACCTGAATGTTAGCCAGCATGGCCGCCTGGTTCATGAGGCCGATGCGCAACGCGTAGCCGGCTGATTCGAATGCCGCAAAGCCCGTCCCCACCGCTGCCCCCAGGAGCAGGGCATTGAGCTGATAGGGGTAGCGCTCCCATTTGATCTTGCGCAGCGCAAACAACAGCGCCAGGAGCTTGCCAGTCTCTTCGATGAAGCCCGCCGACGAGGCACCGAAGATATCCATGAAATCCAGCACGTCAAACAAGAAGAGCGACACCGGGAGCGAAATGGCGCCGCCGGTCACGACCAGCTGAAACACCCGGAAGATGGAAATATTGCGCGGCGTGTTCAGCTCAAAAAACAGGATCAGCACCGAAAAAGGCACCGCAAACGAGCCCATGAGGATCAGGCCCGGCAGCAGGTGGATGTTTTCGAACTCTTTCCAGGCGTACAAAAAGATGATGTAGGTCAGCAGCGAACCGCTGAGCACCCGGAAGAAAATCCACGGATTGGGCATCACCCCCATGCTCGGGTCTAAAGGCGGGGTGGTGTCGGGGGTGCCCACCGCCAGAATGCGCTCTACTTCGTCTGGGCTGTGCTTTGTGAACACCTCTGAAAAAAAGGCGCCCAGCGAAAAACCCTCGATCCGCGCCAAGCCCAGCTTTTCGGTGATCCTGTCGGACGCCCCCTGAAAAGATGCCCGGCTCGCCTCTTCAGGCGCCGGCTCGGGGGCTGAATGGCTCCAGTTGAGGGAGGGCTGATGCACCACTGCCTGACGCTCCACCGGCATGGGCAGACAGGAACACTCAGCACCCGCCTGTTCCAGGGCCTGCTGATATTTGCGGGCGGTTTCCAGATCCAGCTGATTCTTGATGACCCGCGCCCGACCGTTCAGGAGCTGCTCCACCTGGGGCAAGTCCTGCTTGAGCAGACGGGCCAGGTTCTGGCACACCTGGGCCCGGGGCCGATCCGGCAGCACATTTCCGGCCAAGACCAGCATGTAGCGCGGGGACTCCTGCGCAAGGGGTTCGAGTTGCAAGTCTGGGACCGCTTGCATACGGGGCGAGGCCGGGGCTTGATCCATGGTTCTCCTGCCTGCCCACCCGCCAAGCAGCGGGCAGAAACGCCAAGTACGGTAAAATTG
>JAJTBM010000134.1 GCA_021286885.1 Rhodocyclales bacterium | reverse complement strand
CTGAATACCACCATGTAGCGAGCAGGTTTCATGTCACTCCAAACCCGCTCGGCCAACGGCGTCAGGCCATTTTTGCGGAATTTTTCGCGAATCATGACCATGTCGCTCGATGTGCTGGGGTCAGGCAGATTAAGGACGTAGACCGGGATTTCTAGCTTGGGCGCCTCCGGGGCTACAGGTGTGCTTTCGTTCTTGCATGCACCAACCAAAGAGGCCGCTAACAGCATCGCCACCAGGGTTCCACGCCCACGCCAAACACGACCCACTACATTCCGTACACTCACAAAAGTACCTTTTTTGCAGAGGAAAAAGCCATGATAAGTTATTTCCATGAATTTAATTCATGACAATAGCAATACCCGCCTTTTTCAGAATCTCTATAACTACAGCGCCCACAACCCTCTAGCCCTCCAGGCGCACTCGAAGCTCCGCCTGCAGATAATCCAGCACGCTGCGCACCCGGGCCGGCAGTCGTCGGCCATGGGGATAGACCAGCTGCACGGGGATGGGCGGCGGGGTGAAGTTGTCCAGCAGCGTCACCAGACGCCCGCTGGCCAGGAGTTCGGCCACCTGGTAAGACAGGAAACGGCCTATGCCCAGCCCGCTGGCGCAGGCCTCCACGGCGGGCTGGATGTGGTTGAAGCTGGCCCGCCCGACCACCGCCACCCGCACGGGGCGGCCTTGATCCTGGAAGTTCCAGTGGCTGCCGTCCATGCCCTGAAACAACACGCAAGCGTGGTCGGCCAGATCCTGGGGCTGGCTGGGGGTCGGATGGCGGGCCAAGTAATCGGGGCTGGCCACCAGCAGGCGGCGCACCGTCCCCACCGGGCGGGCCACTAGGCTGGAGTCTTCCAGATGGCCGATGCGCACGGCCAGATCCAGCCCTTCTTCAACCAGATCCACCACCCGATCCAGCAACAGCAAAGTGCAGCGCACCCGGGGGTGGCGCTGCATGAAGGCGTTGAGCAGGGGCGCCACATGGTACTGGCCACAGGCCACCGGGGCGGTGATGCGTAATTCGCCCTGGGGCTCGGTATCGGCCAGATGGAGGGCCGCCTCGGCCTCCCCCAGCCCGGCAAGCAGGCTCCGGCAAGCGCCCAGGTAATGCTGGCCCTCGGCGGTGAGGGCGATGCGCCGGGTGGTGCGGTTAAATAAACGCACTCCCAGATCCTGCTCCAACGCTGCCAGGCTGCGCACCACGGCGGGCAAAGACATTTCCAGCTGACGTGCCGCCGCGCTCAGGCTACCCGCCTCGGCGATGGTGATGAAGGTGGTGATCGCCTTGAGCTTGTCCATGGGAGATTCCACTGGGGAGAAAAATAGGAAACCAAAGCTGGGAGCGCTCAGGTGCGCGGGCCCCGATTACTCCGTTTTTTGCAGGAGTCTATTCCATCTTCAGGCATTTATCCGGCTGGCGGTTCAATTCAGACTGGCGCTTGTCCAATCCAGTTGCGGATTGCACCGATTCCACACCTTCACCGGAGACACGCCATGCACACCCGCGCCCTGCAGCACCCCGCCCAGCCCATCACCCTTTACCGCTTTGCCCGGTCTGGCCACAGCCACCGGGCCGAGCTGTTCCTCTCCCTGCTCGGTCTGCCGGTGACGCCGGTGGATGTGGACTTGGCCGGGGGCGAACAGAAGCGCCCGCCGTTTCTGGCCCTCAACCCCTTTGGCCAGGTGCCGGTAATCCAGGACGGCGACGTGGTGGTGGCTGATTCCAACGCGATTCTGGTGTATCTGGCCAAGCGTTACGGCGCCCCGGAATGGCTGCCCCAGGATGCCGCCGGCGCGGCCCAGGTGGAGCGCTGGCTGTCGGCCGCCGCAGGCCCCCTGGCCTTTGGGGCCGGCGCGGCGCGGCTGATTACCGTGTTTGGCGCCGATTTCCGCCCCGCCGAAGTGATCGCCCGGGCCCACTGGCTGCTGGGGCTGATGGAAGCAACCCTGAATCAACACCCCTGGCTGGCCGGCCCGAACCTGACGATTGCCGACATCGCCCACTACAGCTATATCGCCCACGCCCCGGAAGGGAATGTGGATCTGGCCGCCTACCCCACGGTGCGCGCCTGGCTGGCCCGGATTGAGGCCCTGCCCGGCTTCATCCCCAGGCCCGCCACCGCCGCCGGGCTGCGGGCCTGAACGGAGCCTCTCCATGGACACGCACGCCCTTGGTAGGCCCCTCCAGGAAGACAGTTTTCACCCGGGCGAACAAAGCCTCCAGCAGCAGATGGGTAGCCGGGAGCGCCTGGCCCGGGTGGGTGCCCAGCGCATCCAGCCCACCCTGGACGAAGCCCGTCAGGCGTTTTTTAGCGCCCTGCCCTGGCTGCTGCTGGGCGGGGTGGATGGGGCGGGCCAACCCTGGGCGAGCGTGCTGGGCGGCGCGCCGGGCTTCATCCGGGCGGCCACCGATAGCCTGGAGATCCACGCCCGGCTGGCCCCGGACGACCCCCTCGCCCCCTGCCTCACGCCCGGGGCGCCGGTGGGCCTGCTGGGGCTGATGCCCGCCGAGCGCCGGCGGAACCGGGTGAATGGCCAGATTCAGCCCACCGCCGACGGCGAGGGCTACCGGGTGACGGTGGCCCAAAGCTTTGGCAACTGCCCCAAGTACATCCACCCCCGACACCCCGCGCCCTGGCCCGCTGCCCCTGCACCGGGGCCGGTGCGGCAAGGGGCGGGGATGCTGCCAGAGGTGGCGGATTTGCTCGCCCGTAGCGACACCCTGTTCATCGCCAGCACCACGCCCGCCACCCTGGCGCACCCGGCGCGGGGGGTGGATGTGTCCCACCGGGGCGGGGCGCCGGGCTTTGTCAGCCAGGACGGGCCCCGACTGTGGCTGCCGGACTACCCGGGCAACCAGTATTTCAACACCCTGGGCAACCTGCATCTGCACCCCCGGGCGGGGCTGCTGCTGGTGGATTTTACGAGCGGCGCCCTGGGCTGGCTGGCCTGCGTCTGCACCCAGCTCCAGCCCGGCACGGGCTTGGCCCTGACAGTGGTGCACAGCGCATGGCGCACCCATGGGCTGGCCCTGGGCTGGACGGAAGCTAATCCCCAGGATGAGGGTACTGGATGAAGGCCGTGCCCGGGGCGGCGCTATAATCCCATCCGGCTGCATCACACCTTCAACCATAAACCCGATGCAGCCAGAAACCGGGGCGCCGTTCAAGGGCGCTCCTTGCGTTTCAGGACCAAGGATTACAGCATGAAGCAGACTGCCCGCCGGATGGCCGACATCCAGCCCTTCCACGTGATGGAAATTCTCAAGCGTGCCCACGAACTGAGCGCCCAGGGCCGCGACATCATCCACCTGGAGGTGGGCGAACCCGACTTCCCCAGCCCGCCTCCGGTTGTTGAGGCCGCCCAGCGCTTCCTGAGCAGCGGCCAAGTCCATTACACCCCGGCCCTGGGCCTGCCCGCCCTGCGGGAGGCGGTGTCGCGCTTCTACCTGGAGCGCTTTGGCGCCCGGGTCGCGCCCGAACGGATCGTGATCACACCGGGCGCCTCGGGGGCGCTGATGCTGGCCCTGGCGGTGCTGACCAACCCGGGCGACGAATGGCTGTTACCCGATCCGGGCTATCCGTCCAACCGCCACCTGGTGCGCAGCTTTGAAGGCCGGCCAGTGGCCCTGAATGTGGATGCGTCCACCCGCTTCCAGCCCACCCCCGCCCAGGTGGAGGCCGCCTGGACGCCCCAGACCCGGGGCCTGATGGTGGCGACCCCGGCCAACCCCACCGGCACCCTGCTCACCCAGGCCGAAATCCTGGCCCTGCACCAAAGCGTGCGCCAGCGGGGCGGCGTGCTGCTGGTGGATGAAATCTACCAGGGCCTTAACTACGGCCTGGAAGCCAGCACCGCCCTCAGCCAGCTGGATGACGTGTTCGTGGTGAACAGCTTCAGCAAGTATTTCGGGATGACCGGCTGGCGCCTGGGCTGGCTGGTGGCCCCGGAAGCCTATGTGCGGGATCTGGAGAAGCTGGCCCAGCATTTCTTCATCTCGCCCTCCACCCCGGCCCAGCATGCGGCCCTGGCAGCCTTTGAGCCGGCCACCCTGGAGATTCTGGAAGAACGGCGCCACGCCTTTGCGCGCCGCCGCAACGCCCTGCTCCCGGCCCTGCGGGAACTCGGCTTCCAGTTTGCCACCGAGCCCCAGGGGGCGTTTTATCTGTACGCCGACATCAGCAAGATCGCCTCCGGCAGCCAGGAACTGGCCCGCCGCCTGATCGAGGAAGCCGGCGTGGCCACCACCCCAGGCCTGGATTTTGGCGACAACCGCCCGGATCAGCACCTGCGCATCGCTTACACCACCGATGAGGCCCGGCTAGTGGAGGCGGCGGAACGCATCGCCCGCTGCCTGTAAATCAAGCAACAGAAAAAAGAAGGGCGCCCGATAGCGGACGCCCTTTTTTATGCGCTGGATGCGCACGCACGCACACACATGCACCTGCGCAGGCAGCTTGGCTTATTGCCTTATTTGGTGCTGCGCCCGGTGCGCGCCACCTGCACATACACCTCATCGGACTTGAGCATTCCGAGCTCATAGCGGGCGCGCTCTTCAATGGCTTCATAGCCATTGCGCAGATCCGTGACCTCGGCGGCCAAGCCTGCATTGCGCTGCTTGAGTTTGACGTTGCTCTGCTTGAGGGCGGTCAATTGCTGTTCCAGCTCCCAGACCTTGATCCAGCTCCCCTTCCCCATCCATAGGGGATACTGGAGCACGACAACAAGCAGCAGGAGCAGGAGGGCGGGCCAGCGCATGACGAAGTTCAGGAATGCCACAGTAAAGATTCTCTAGGGTATCAGAAAAGCCAGGGCCGGCGCCCTTCCCCGCCCACGGCAGAGAAACGGCACCGGCCCCAGACCTGGGCGTTCGGCTTAGCGGGCGCGCAGGTTGTAGAAGGCGTCCAGGCCCGGATACACGGCGGTGATGCCGAGATCTTCCTCGATGCGGATCAGTTGGTTGTACTTGGAGATCCGGTCGGAACGGGACAGGGAACCGGTCTTGATCTGACCCGCGTTCAGGCCCACGGCGATGTCGGCGATAGTGGAATCTTCGGTTTCGCCGGAACGGTGGGAGATCACGTTGGTGTAACCCGCGCGCTTGGCCATTTCGACGGCGGCGAAGGTTTCGGTCAGGGTGCCGATCTGGTTGATCTTGATCAGGATGGAGTTGGCGATGCCCTTGGCGATGCCTTCCTTCAGGATCTTGGGGTTGGTCACGAACAGGTCGTCACCCACGATCTGCACGTTCTTGCCCAGCTTGTCGGTCAGCAGCTTCCAGCCATCCCAGTCGCCTTCGGCCATGCCGTCTTCGATGCTGATGATGGGGTACTTGCCGGCCAGGGTGGCCAGGTAGTCGGCGAATTCGGCGCTGGTCAGTTCCAGGTTCTCGGAGGACAGCACGTACTTGCCGTTCTTGTAGAACTCGGAGCTGGCACAGTCGAGGCCCAGCACCACGTCTTGGCCCGGGGTGTAACCGGCGGCCTCGATGGCGCGCAGGATCAGCTCGATGGCTTCATCGTTGCCGGACACGTTGGGGGCGAAACCGCCTTCGTCACCCACGGTGGTGGGGTAGCCCTTCTTGTCCACCAGCTTCTTCAGGTGATGGAAGATTTCGGCGCCGCTGCGCAGGGCATCGCGGAAGGACTTGGCGCCCACCGGCAGAATCATGAATTCCTGGATGTCCAGGTTGTTGTTGGCGTGGGCACCGCCGTTGATGACGTTCATCATCGGCACGGGCAGGGACATGCCGCCGGAGCCACCGAAGTAGCGGTACAGGGGCAGGCCAGCTTCAGCAGCGGCAGCCTTGGCCACGGCCATGGACACGGCCAGCAGGGCATTGGCGCCCAGGCGGGACTTGTTGTCGGTGCCATCCAGATCGATCATGGTCTGGTCGATGAAGGCTTGTTCTTCAGCGTCCAGGCCCAGCAGGGCTTCGGCGATCTCGGTGTTGACGTTCTCGACGGCCTTCAGGACGCCCTTGCCCAGGTAGCGGGCTGCATCGCCGTCGCGCAGTTCGATGGCTTCGCGGGAACCGGTGGAGGCGCCAGACGGCACAGCAGCACGGCCCAGGGCACCGGATTCCAGCAGCACATCAGCTTCAACGGTCGGGTTACCACGGGAGTCAAGGACCTCTCGGGCAATAACATCAACAATAGCGCTCATGAATTTCCTCTCTTTTAATAAATGGAAATCGGCGACGGCGGGTCGCCTGGAACTTCAGAAAATCAGAAAAACAACGGGCGCCCGCACAGGGGCGCCCGGATGAATCAGGCCTTCAGCTCTTCGAAGCCCTGGGCTTTGACCAGTGCATCAATGCCCTTGAGGGTGGCGAGCAGGGCTTTCATCTTGCCCAGGGGCCAGGCATTGGGGCCGTCGGACAGGGCCTTGGAAGGATCGGGGTGGGTTTCCATGAACAGACCGGAAATGCCGGCTGCCACGGCCGCCCGGGCCAGCACCGGTACGAACTCGCGCTGGCCGCCGGAGGACGTCCCTTGCCCGCCCGGGAGCTGCACCGAGTGGGTGGCATCGAACACCACCGGGCAATCGGTCTCGCGCATGATCGCCAGGGAGCGCATGTCGGACACCAGATTGTTGTAGCCGAAGGACACGCCCCGGTCGCACACCATGATGGAATCCTGACCACCAGCGGCTTCCCGGGCCTTGGCCACCACCTGCTTCATGTCACCCGGGGCCAGGAATTGGCCCTTCTTGATGTTCACGGGCTTGCCGGAAGCGGCCACCGCGTGAATGAAGTCGGTCTGGCGGCACAGGAAGGCCGGGGTCTGGAGCACATCCACCACCGAAGCCACGAGGGGCACTTCGGCTTCGGTATGCACGTCGGTGAGCACCGGCACGTTCAGCTTTTCGCGCACTTCGGCCAGAATCGCCAGGCCGTTTTCCATGCCGGGGCCCCGGTAGGACTTGCCGGAACTGCGGTTGGCCTTGTCGTAGCTGGACTTGTAGATGAAGGGGATATTCAGCTCAGCGCAGATTTCCTTCAGCTGGCCCGCCGTCTCGAAGGCCATCTCGCGGGATTCGATCACGCAGGGACCGGCGATCAGGAAGAAGGGCTGATCCAGGCCCACATCAAAGCCACACAGTTTCATGGATGTACTCTCAAGCAGTCTCAGGCAGCCTTGTGGGCCAGGGCGGCCTTCACGAAGGCGGTGAACAGGGGGTGGCCGTTACGCGGGTTGGACGTGAATTCCGGGTGGAACTGGCAAGCCACGAACCAGGGGTGCACGTCGGTGGGCAGTTCGACCACTTCGCACAGGTCGGTGCCGGGGGCGCGACCAGACACCTTGAGGCCGTGCTGTTCGAGCTGATCCAGCAGGGTGTTGTTCACTTCGTAACGGTGACGGTGGCGCTCGGTGATCTCGTTCTTGCCGTAGATCTGGCGGGCCAGGGAGTCGTCGGCCAGCTTGCACAGTTGGCCACCCAGACGCATGGTGCCGCCCAGGTCGGAGTCTTCACCCCGGCGCTCGACGTTGCCATCCCGGTCCAGCCATTCGGTGATGAGGCCGATCACCGGGAATTCGGTGTGCTTGTCGAACTCGGTGGAGTGGGCGTTGGTCATGCCGGCCACATCGCGGGCAAACTCGACCACGGCGAGCTGCATGCCCAGGCAGATGCCCAGGTAAGGCA
>JAJTBM010000133.1 GCA_021286885.1 Rhodocyclales bacterium | reverse complement strand
CTGTCCGTGCCCGCCTTCGTGGAAATCGGCGACAAGATCGAAATCGACACCCGTACCGACGAGTACCGCAACCGGGTCAAGTAATCCGGCCCCGCGTCGCTCCAACGGCACACAAGAAAGGCCCGCAAGGGCCTTTTTTGCCGTCTGGAGCCTGATGAACCTGCGTATTTTTGCTTCTGTCTGCTGCCATGGCCCTCAAATCGACCATCTTTCGCGCCAATCTGAACGTTTCCGACCTGGATCGGGGGCATTTTGCCGAGTATCCCCTCACCATCGCCCGTCATCCTTCCGAGACCGATGAACGCATGATGGTGCGCGTGCTGGCCTTCGCGTTGCATGCCGACGAGCATCTGCAATTTGGTGGCGGGATCTCCACCGATGACGAACCCGCCCTGTGGCTGCGGGATTACTCGGGGCAGATTCACCAGTGGATCGAGGTGGGCCTGCCCGATGAACGCCTGCTGCGTCGTGCCGCCGGGCGCGCCGATGAGGTGATCGTGCTGGCCTACGGTGGCCGGACGGTGGATATTTGGTGGCAGAAGGATCAGGCCACCCTCAGCCGCCTCCAGAACCTGCGGGTGCTGGCCCTGTCCT
Source organism: Rhodocyclales bacterium (assembly GCA_021286885.1). Taxonomy (GTDB): domain Bacteria; phylum Pseudomonadota; class Gammaproteobacteria; order Burkholderiales; family Rhodocyclaceae; genus Zoogloea. The sequence goes on along the minus strand of JAJTBM010000133.1, from coordinate 7,134 downwards.
CGGAAGACTCCAAGGCCCTGGCGGCCCTGGCCGAGCGCAATATGGATCTGGGCTGCACCATCCAGGACGGGCTGATCTGGGTGTCTTCCGGCGAAACCACCCTCAGCATCCAGCCCCGGGTGATCCACGCGCCCGACTGAGCGCAGGCCAGTGCAAAATCCTGCATCGGGCATCCAGGTGGGCGAATAATGGCGAACCGATGCAGCGCATGTGCTGTCTGCCCCTGTTTGTTCATTCATCTTTCCAAGGAGCGTGTTCCATGCAACCTTCTGTCTTGCCGGATAACACCCTGGTGGCCACGGGCCTGAATCGACGCCAGTTTCTGGGGGCTGCGCTGGGCTCTGCCTGTGTGCTGACCCTTGGTGGTCTGGCCCACCCGGCCCAGGCGGCGGCTCCCATCGTGCTGCCGCCCCTGCCCTATGCCGACGATGCGCTGGCCCCGGTGATCTCGGCCCAGACCCTGGGCTTCCACTACGGCAAGCACCACAAGGGCTACGTGGACACCCTGAATCGTCTGATCGCCAACACCGAGCTGGAAGGTCAGCCCCTGGAAAAGATCATCCTGGCGGTGGCGGGCAAGGCTGACAAGGCCGCCCTGTTCAACAACGCGGCCCAGATCTGGAATCACAGTTTCTACTGGAATAGCCTGCGCCCCAAGGGCGGCGGCGAGCCGCCGGCGGCGCTCAAGCAGCGGATCGAGGTCTCGTTTGGCAGCGTGGATGCCCTGCGCAAGGAGCTGGTGAATGCATCCCTCACCCAGTTTGGCAGCGGCTGGGCCTGGCTGGTGGCTGATGGGGACAAGTTACGGGTAGTCAAGACCGCCAACGCCGAACTGCCCCTGACGGCGGGCCTCAAGCCCCTGCTGACCATCGATGTGTGGGAGCACGCCTACTATCTGGATTACCAGAACCGGCGCGCCGACTACGCCAACGCTCTGGTGGACAAGCTCCTGAACTGGGAGTTTGCCCTCCAGAACCTGGGCTAAACAGGCTCGGAGCCCGCTCGGGCGGGCTCCATGCACAGCAGTTTCCACAAACTTATCCACAGATTTGCAGCGTCTTTAAACACCTGTCTGAATACACACTCAGGGTGTTTTGCACAAGGCTGCAACGGCGTGTGAAATCCGCGCCAGATCTGGCTTTTCCGGTGCAATCGGGCTGCCGATGGCAAGCCGGATGGGGCGTGGTAAACCCTGCTTCCAGGCGGCCCTCACCCCTCCCTCCGGGTGGCGTGGAAACATGCTTCCCCGGGCCCATGGGGATGGGCGGCACGGGGCTGCGTTCCCGGCTCTTGAGCACCCCCGGCTGGAAGGGCGCCAGCTGCCCATCCCGGCTCAGCCCCCCTTCGGGGAAGATCGCGACCAGCTCGCCTTCGGCCAGGGCCTGGGCCACTTGGTCGAAGGCGGTTTTCTGCAGTTCGGCATCTTCCCGGGCCGGTGCGATGGGAATGGCCCGGCCATGGCGGAATACGTAGGAAAGCAGCGGCCAGCGGGCGATGCGATGATCCATCACAAAACGGATCGGGCGCCGGCATGCGGCGGTGATCACCAGTGCATCCACATAGCTCACGTGGTTGCACACCAGCACCGCCGCGCCGGTGTCGGGGAGGTTTTCACGGCCTTCCACCCGCAGCCGGTAAAAGGTGTGCACCAGACCCCATACGATGAAGCGCAGCAGAAACTCTGGCACCAGCCGGTAGATGTAGAGGGCCACCGCCGCATTCATCAGCGCCGCCACCCCAAACAACGCCGGAATGCTGAGGCCAGCGCTCAGCAGGCTGGCGGCCCCGAGGGCGCCCACCACCATGAAAAGGGCGTTCAGGATGTTGTTGGCGGCGATTACCCGGGCCCGCTGGGCTTCGGCGGAGCGGCTTTGCATCATGGCGTAGAGGGGCACGATGAACAGCCCGCCAAACAGCCCGATCAGCACCAGATCCGCCAGGATGCGCAGCATCCCCGGCTGGGCGAGCAGCACCGTCAGGGGTTGGGCCTCCGGGCCCGGAAGGGCGGATGGGGATGCCCAGGCCAGATCGAGCCCGAACAGACTGAGGCCGATGGAGCCCAGGGGGACCAGCCCGATTTCGACAATCCCGCCCGATAGCTTCTCGCACAGCATGGAGCCCAGCCCGATGCCCACCGTAAAGGCGGCAAGCAGCAGGGTCACGCAGCCTTCCTCGCCACCCAGCACGCCCCGGGCGTAGGCCGGAAACTGGGCCAGAAACAGGGCGCCGTACAGCCAGAACCACGAAATCCCCAGAATGGCCAGATACACCGGGCGGTTCTGGCGCGCAAAACCGATGTTGCGCCAGGTCTCGGTGAAGGGGTTGGGGTTGATCCGCAGGGTGGGCTCGGGGGCCGGCGCGCTTGGAATGCCCCGGCTGCCCAGATAGCCGAGCAGGGCCACCAGCATTCCGCCGCCGCTGATCCACACGGGGCCCTGGGGCGCTGCAGCCAGCAGGCCGCCCCCCAGGGTGCCAAGCAGGATCGCCACAAAGGTGCCGGCCTCCACCAGCGCGTTGCCGCCCACCAGCTCATCCGGGTGCAGATGTTGGGGCAGCAGGGCGTATTTGACGGGGCCGAACAGGGTGGAATGGCAGCCCAGCAAAAACAGGGCACCCATCAGGATCGTCAGGCTATGGGCCAGAAACCCCGCCAGCGCAACGCCCATGATGAGGATCTCCAGCACCTTCACGAGGCGGGTGAGGCGCGCCCGGTCGTACTTGTCGGCCAACTGGCCGGCACTGGCCGAGAACAGGAAATAGGGCAGGATGAAGATCCCGGCGGCCAGGTTGGAGAGCAGGGCCGGGGCCAGGGTGGTCCATTGGGCCGCCTGGAAGGTGAGCAGCACCACCAGCGCGTTCTTGAACAGATTGTCGTTGAACGCCCCCAGAAACTGGGTGATGAACAGGGGGCCGAAGCGCCGGCTGGCGAGGAGGCCTAGGGGAGATTTCATCGGATGTGCTCCGCAGGGGAAACGGAAGGGGCGCCGTCAGGCGCTGTGTGCGCCAGCGCCGGCATTCGCCAGGCCGCCAGCAGCCCCAGGCCCAGCCCGCCCAGATGGGCCTGCCAGGTGGTCTGGATGGTGTCGGGCAGGAAGGGGGCGCTGGTGCCGCTCAGCGCATCCATGCCCAGCTTGAGGCCAAAGCCCAGCATCAGCAGGCGCACCGGCCAGCGTGCATCCCGGGCGAGGGTGCCGACCAGGAAGGCCACCAACCCCGACAGCCCCCGGTAGTGGGCCAGCCCTGGCACCCCCAGCAGACCCAGGGACAGGAGTGGCGCCACCAGGGGCAGCAGGGCCAGGCGGGGCAGCAGGGCCCGTCCGGCCACCAGCCAGAGCCCGCCGAGGGCCGCCAGGTTGGCCGCCAGATGCAGGGGCGACCAGTGGCAGAACTGGCTTGTCCACAACCGCCAGGGCTCCAGCAGGGCGAGGGGGCCGGTGTTCAGCTGGAGCAGGTCGCCGGGGAGCAGGGTAGCCACCAGCAGCAGCCCGGCGCCGCTCGCCAGCAGCAGGGTTTCAGCGGGCACGGCGCCGGCCGGTCAGCCGGATGGCGAGGGCCGCCAGCCCGATCAGGCCCAGGCTGGCCAGATCCATCTCGCCGCCGCCCCGATAGCCGGGTTTTTCGGTGATGCGGGCCACCTGATCCTGCTTGATGCGTTCCTTGAAACTTTCGAGTTGCTGATCCAGCTGGGGAATCAGGTTATCCACCGCCCGCCGGTAGCCTTCGGCGCGGGCCATGCGGGAGGCTTCGGAGAATTTCACCAAGGGTGAGCTGCCCTTGATCTGGCTGCTGCCCGGGGCGCGGAACAGGAGCTGGTGGCTGCGCACGTCAAACACCGAGGCATCCACCAGGGTGCTGACATCGTATTGGTCGCCGTTGATCACATAGGCGCCGATCAGAGTCCAGTAGAGCAAGGACAGGCGGTTGTTGTCGTTGAACTGGATCTGGTCGTAGGAGAGCAGCACCATCACGTCCACGTTGAACATCCGGGCCGCCTGTTCCAGGTTGGCAAAGCCGCCTCCCGGGCGCAGGTAGCTGCTGGGAATGGTCTCGATGGCAGCGATGAAGGGCCGGTTGGCAAAGGCACCCTTCACTTTGTCGAGCAGCTGGCTGCGCTCGGCTTCGCCCAGATCGTTGTAGCGATCGCCGGGCACGAAGGCCAGCCCGACCCGCAAGGGCAGGCGCAACTCGGGTTTGCCTGGGCTCAGGGTTGGGTTCTCGCCCTTGGGATACAGATACTCCACCACCGAGCCCCGCTGGGCGCGGGAAGAAGCTGAGAACCAGCTGGCACAGCCACCCAGGGTCAGGACGAGGATCAGGCTCCACACCAGTCGCAGTTTCATGTTGATGCTCCTCAGGCCGCTTCGGCCCAGTGTTTGAGGGTGACGTAATCCAGCTTGCCGGTGCCCAGCAGCGGGAGGTTGTCCACCGGGATGATCCGGCGTGGCAGGGCGATTTCCGGGATGCCCATTTCCCGGGCCACCTGCTGGAGGCGTTCCCGGGTCAGGGCGGGATCGGTGGTGAACAGCAGGATGGTTTCGCCCCGGGCCACATCGGGCTGGGTGCTGGCCGCGTGGCTGGCATCCGGAGCGGCCTGCACCGCCAGTTTCTCGACAGTTTCGAGGGACACCATTTCACCGGCCACCTTGGCGAAGCGCTTGACCCGGCCCAGGATGCGGACGAAGCCCTCGGGGTCGATCTCCACCACGTCGCCGGTTTCATACCAGCCCTCTCCCAGGGTGGAGCGGGGTGGCTGGAGCTCTCCCGGGGTTTCGTAGCGCAGGTAGCCGCTCATCAGATTGGGGCCGCGTACATGCAGCATGCCGCCCCGCTCAATGCCTGGCACCGGCACGAGCGTGTGTTCTATGCCCGGCAGAAGCTGGCCCACGGTGCCGCTGCGGTAGGCCATGGGGGTGTTGACGGCCAGCACGGGCGCGGTTTCGGTGGCGCCATAGCCTTCCAGGATGCGGATGCCGAATTTCTCGAACCACAGGTGGCGCACCGATTCGGCGAGCTTTTCGGCCCCGGCCACCACATAGCGTATCCGGTAGAAATCGTAGGGATGGGCATGCTTGGCGTAGTTGGCGAGGAAGGTGCTGGTGCCGAACAGCACCGTACAGTTCCGGTCGTAGGCCAGCTCGGGGATCACCCGGTAGTGGAGGGGTGAGGGGTACAGAAAGGTGTGGGTGCCGCTCAGCACCGGCAGGATGGCGCCCGCCGTGAGGCCGAAACAGTGGAACAGGGGCAGCGCCGCCAGGATCTTGTCATCCACCGAGAATTCGATCACCGCCCGGATCTGGGCCACATTCGACAAAATGGCCTGGTGGGAGAGCAGCACGCCCTTGGGTTTGCCCTCGGTGCCGGAGGTAAACAGCAGCACTGCAGGCTTTTCGGGATGCCCACAGGGCAGGGCAAGGCTTGGGAAGGGCAGGGCCCACAGCATCAGCCACAGCTTGTCCAGCACGCCCATACGGGCACGCAAGTCTTCCAGATAGATCAACCGGATGCCGTCCAGGCCTTCGAGCAGGGGTTCCAGCTTGCCCTGGAGAATGAAGGCCCGGGAGGTGACGATGAGCCCCACCTGCCCGGCCGTACAGGCCGCCTGGATGCCGTCCCGGCCAGCGGTGTAGTTAAGCATTGCTGCGATGCGCCCTTGGGCGCCCAGCCCGAAGATCAGGCCCAGGGTGGGCGTCACGTTGGGCAGCAGCAGCCCGACGGCTTCGCCCGGGCGGCTCTCCTTGGCCACTAACCGACCCAGGGCGAGGGCCATCTTGAGCAGATCCTGGTAGGTGTATTCGATCTGCTTCACGTCCTCGATCACCGGCCGGCTGCGCCCATGGATTTTGGCGGCATCCACCAGCGCGCCGAACAGGGTTTGCTGGGGGCGGGTGGCAAAGATCATTTCCTGCATCAGCCGGCGCATGGCCTCCCCGGCCTGGTGTCGGCGCTGGGAGGCGCTGCCTTCATCCGCCACCGGCAGGGCGGTGGGCGGCAGGATGCTGAGGGTGATGCGCGGGAACAGCTTGCGCGGAATATGGGCTGCCAGCCGGGAAAAATAGGTGCGTGCGGCCCCATCAATCCGCACTGGCACCAGCCGCGCACCACTCTTGGCGGCCACGAAGGCCGGGCCGTCATAGGTTTTCATCAGGCCACCTGTGGTGGTGATGCGCCCTTCCGGAAAGATCACCACCGGGCGGCCGCTTTCCAGCAGCCGGATCACTTTCTTCATGGCCATGGGGCTGGTGGTGTCCACCACCAAGTAATCCACCACGCTCAGGCACAGGCGGAAGAAAGGGTGACGGATCACCCCCGTATGCACCACGAACACCGGGTTGATGGGCAGAAAGAGCCCGAGCAGCAGCCCATCCAGGAAGGATTCATGGTTGGCCACCAGCAGCAGGCCTCGGGTGTCTGCGGGTAACTGGCCCCGGACCTGCACACGGAACAGCAGGCGGGTGAGAAAACGCAGCACGACTTTGAGAAGGGCAGTCATCACGATTCGGAGTCCGGAGGAGATGAATGGAGGATGCAGCTCAGAGGTAAAGGTCGAGATAGGTGCTCACGCGGCCAAAGGCTTCCTGCAGAAAGCTTTTATTCACGCTGAAATAGATTTCTTTGCCCACCCGTTCGGCGTTCAGCACTCCGGCTTCGCGCAGCACCTTGAGATGATGGGACACCGTGGAGCGGGCGAGGGTGGACACTTCTGCGATCTGCCCCACATTGAGCCGTTCGCCGGGCTCGAAGGTAAGCAGGATGCGCTGCCGGTGTTCATCACCCAGGGCGGCAAAGACCTGAGCGATGTCCTGCCAGGTGTCGGGAATGGCGCGGGAGTAGTCCTTATTCATATCGATGATGATCGACATGAAACGCCTGAAAGTCAAGCTGTTCCGATTTGGCGCAACATATCCTCACAGGCCGGAATTTGTGCACTACGCCACTGAAACATTTGACTTTGTTGCGGTTAACACCTACCATCCACACGTTTTTGGTACGACGAACCGCGTGAGTCTGCGCGCCGAGGAAAAGATGTTCAAAGCAGTTTTCCTGCAACTTGGCGCCACTATCCTGGCAACCCTGATTGCCGGTCTGATCATAGGAAGTCGCGGGGCGTTGTCGGCAGCGTTGGGAGGCGCGGCC
>JAJTBM010000132.1 GCA_021286885.1 Rhodocyclales bacterium | reverse complement strand
CGGCTTCTGGTTGGCCGGCGGGCTCAGCTGCCTGCTGATCGCCTGTCTCAGCCTGCCCCCGGCGGGCGGCCCGCGCCCCCTGGCGGCCCTGCTCGAAAGCGCCCCGTTGCAGTGGGTGGGCACCCGTTCCTATTCCTTGTATCTGTGGCACTGGCCGATTTTTGTCTGGCTCCAGGTCTCGCCCGCCACCCCGCCCGGGGTGCTGGCCCTGGGGCTGGGGATGAGCGCCCTGTGTGCCGAGTTTTCCTATCGCCTCATCGAACGCCCCTTCCGCCGTTTGGCCTGGGATGGGGGCCTGCAAGTGCGGGTGCTCGCCCCCCTGCTGGGAGTGCTGGGCTGTGCTGGCGTGAGCCTCGCCGCCCTGTTGCCCGGCTGGAGCCCGGAAGGGGGCGGAAGCGGCGTGGCGGTGGCCGGCACCCTCACGCCCCTGCCGGCGCCCCTGCCGGCGCCCGTGGCGCCGCCTGTGGTGCACCCTGCTCCTGCTGAAGCCCCCGCGTCGGCACCCCAGCCCGCAGCCCCGGCGGAATCCACCGCCTCGCTGGCTGCGTCTGATCCGACCCCCGCGCCCCTCCCGCCCGAACTCGCCGCCCTGCCGCGCCTGCCTGCCGGCACCCGCATTACCGCCGTGGGGGATTCGGTGCTGCTGGGCGCCCGGGAAACCCTCAAGCGCAGCATGCCCGGCATCGCGGTGGATGCCCAGGTAGGGCGCCAGCCCGTGCAGGGCATCAAGGTGCTGCGGGAGCTGCGCGCCAGCGCCAGCCTGTCGGATACCGTGGTGCTCCACCTGGGCACCAACGGCTATCTGAGCGAAACCACCCTGCGCACCCTGCTGGACGAACTCCAAGACCGGCGCCGGGTGATCGTGCTGAATGTGCATGCCAACCGGCGCTGGACCGAGCCCAACAACGCCCTGCTCAAGCGCATCGGCCCGGCCTACGCCAACGTGCGGCTCATCGACTGGGAAGCCCTCTCGGCCCGCAACCCGGATTACTTTGTGGCCGACGGGGTGCACCTCACCACCCGGGGCATCGCCGCCTTCGCCCGGGAGATCATCACCAGCGCCGGCCCCGCCACGCTGCCCCCCGCCGCGGTGGCGGCAGGGGCCAAACCCACCCCCGCCCCGCAAAAGCTCGCCCTGCTGGAGCTGCCTGGCCGCCCCCCGCGTCTGGCCGACAAGCCCGAGCGCAGCGATAAAGCCGAGCACCCCGGCCACGAACGCCCCGAGCGCCCGGAGCGCACGGAAGGCGCCACCCCCAGCGCCGACGCCCCCCGCGAACCCGGCCCGCCCCCGGCCCCTGCCCAGGAATGACCCGGCCCATGACGCCCGCCCTGGAACCCTCCGCCCCCACTCCCGCCCGTCGCCCTTGGCTGCGCGGGGTGCTGATCCTGGGCCGGCTGCTGGGCGTGCTCGCCCTGGCCCTGGCCGGCTACCGCTGGCTGTATGTGCCCGAACCCAGCCCCCCGGCCCCCGCCGAAGAGGCCGAGGCCGCGCCCCAGGCCTTCCCCCGCTTTGAAGGGGCCGACCTGGCCGGGCTCACCCCCGCCCAGCGGGCCGTGGCCACCTGGCTGGGCAACAAATACCGGGTCGCCCCCGAAGCCGTTGCCTATCTGCTGCTGGAGGCCGAGCGCCTGGCGCCCCTCTACAAGCTGGACGTGAACCTCATCATGGCGGTGGCGGCCATCGAATCAAACTTTCACCCACTCATCGAAAGCCCGGTGGGCGCCCAGGGGCTGATGCAGGTCATGCCCCAGATCCACGCCTACCGCTACGAGGCGTATCAACAAAAGAATGCCGCCCTCGATCCGGTGGTCAATCTGCAAGTGGGCGTCAGCATCCTGCGCGACGCCATCAAGCTGCGCGGCGGCTCCGAAGACGCCGGGCTGATCTTCTACTTTGGCGGCGACGGTGCTGCCGGCCAGCGCTACCTGGCCAAGGTCAGGGCCGAACAAGCCCGCCTGCGCCGGGTGGCGGCGGGCGAGGATGTGCCGATCCGCTGATCCGGCCCCCGCCCGCCTTGCCGCCTGCCCGCATTGTTTTGAGCCTTTCCCCGTTTTACTTGTGATCTGCCTGCCCGGAGTTTTCATGGCCCCCCGTCTGCGCCCCCTGGCGACCCTGTTTGCCCTTTACGCCAGCCTCCCCGGCGCCACCCAGGCGGGGGAGGGCGCCCCCGTGCTGGCCAGTGTCAAGCTCCTGGAGCGGGGCGAGGGGGCTGATCTGATCTGCCCCCAGGGCAGCGCGCCGCGCAAGCCCACCCCAGCCCCCTCGGCCACGCCCCGGCCCACCCCCGCGCCGCCCCAGGCCCTGGAAATCCCCGACCCCGACGAAACCCGCGAACTGCTGCGCCAGCTCGCCCGCCCCGAGATCCGCCAGAGCGCCGGTCTGGCCGAAAGCAGCCCGCCCCCGCCCCTCCCGCCCGGCAGCCTGTTTGCCCCTCCGCCCGCCGGCCAGCCCCTGCGGGTGGCGATCTGGGGCGATAGCCACCTGGCCGCCGGCTTCTTCACCGAAGAAATCGTGCGCCAGCTCCAGCTCAGCCCCGCCCAGGTCGAAAGCAGCTGGATTCCCGCCCAGATGAACCGCCCCGGCGTGCGCCTGCCCGTCCGTAAAACCTGCGTGGGCCCCGGCTGGCGCCACGAGCCTGCCTATGCCCGGGCCGACGCCGCCAGCGCCCCCGGCCCCGGGCTGGTCAACCTGCTGGCCGAAGAAGCCGGCGCCCAGCTCGCCTGGGACTTGCGCAGCTCCGGCAGCCCCGCCAGCGTCCAGCTCCTCTACCAGCAAACTCCCGAGCCCATCCAGATCAGCCTGCAACTGGATGGCGGCCCCGAGCAGAGCCTCACCCTGCGCGGCCAGCCCGGCCCCGCCCGCCTCGAAATCAGCGCCGACGGCCCCATCCGCACGCTCCAGCTCCGGCTCCAGGAAGGCCGCCTGCGGATGCACGGCCTCGCCCTCCCGCCCAGGCCAGATGCCCGCCTGCACCTGGACGTCTTCGGCTACCCCGGCGCCACCGTCGCCGGCTGGAAAAACGCCGACCCCGCCTACCTCGCCCGCTGGTTTGCCGACCAGCCCCCCTACCAGCTGGTCATCCTCGAATTCGGCACCAACGAAGGCAACCTCAAACCCTTCGACCCCCAAGCCTACCGCCAGACCCTCACCCAAGCCCTGCGCCGCCTGCGCACCCAGTTCCCCGACGCCGCCTGCGTGCTCATGGCCCCCGGCGACCGGGGCGTACTCCTGCCCCGCCGCCCCAAAACCACCCCCACCAACCCGCCCAACCCGGCTAGCCCCAGCCTCACCGAGCGCCAACAGGCCATGCTCACCTACACCCGCATGCACCAGCACATCGGCCAAATCCAGCAAGACGTGGCCCGCGACTACCAATGCCGCAGCTGGAGCGCTCTCGACGCCCTCGGCGGCCCCGGCAGCGCCTACCGCGACGCCCACGCCACCCCCCCCCTCATGGCCCGCGATTTGATTCACTTCACGGTCGCCGGCTACCAGGCCTGGGGGCGGGCGGTGGTGGGGTGGGGCGGGTGGAAAAAGTGACACCCGTCACCCGCACTGGGTAGTGCTTGGGGTTTAAGTTTTTTTACGTTCTGGATATGCTTTCTGGCACAACGGGTGACGGAGGGCTTGAGGGTGGGCAAGCGGGCAGATGAGCGGTGTCGGGTTTTTATTTCGTATGCGCACGAAGATGAAAAGCAGAAAAACTCAAAGATTTTCAGCGGGAAAGGGCTGCCTGAGGCATTTCATCTCAGTTTGAAGGCGGCGTTTCAGAGTCTGGAGGGGTTTCGGCATCCGCGCGCGATATTTTTTGATAATCGCAGTTTGGTTGAAAAGCCTGAGTGGAAACCGGCGATTCAATCCGCTCGGGATGAGTGTGATTTATGTATTTTTCTGGTAAGTGTTCATGCGATCAACTCTGATTACTGCATGAACGTAGAGTTGCCTGAGTTGATTGCGGCAGGCAAAGCAGTTGTTCCGGTGGTTTTGTTTGATACGTCCGAGTGGATCCGTGCAGAAATTAAAGCTTCGGATGGCAGTGTGCTCAAGCGCTTGGGGGAATTGCATTCTGGTGGGCTACCCAAAGACAGCGGTAATGCCAAGCCTGTTTCTGCGTGGGAAAAAGAAGATGCGGCGTGGAAGGCTGTGTCCCGTCTGGATCTTGAGGGGCGGTCTTTTGGGGGTGGTAGTGATTTAAGAATTGATCCTGAGTGGACGCCGGCTCAGAAACAATTGGCGATCTCTTTGCAAAAAAAGTCACGGCATGCGGGGCTTAATAGTTTTTTGCGGGGGATGGGGCTGTCTGTTGTTGAAGGAAAGGCGCTGGATGGATTTGATTTTTTAAATGATTTCTTGAGAAACAAATCTCAAAAAAAGTTTTTAGGGGCTTTTTTGGCCAAGGCTAGGGGGGGGGGCGTTGTTGATGAGGCCATGTTTTCTGTTTTGAGCTGTCTGGCGGTGGTTTCGGTGGAAAATTGTCTACGTGAAATTCCAGAGGGCGTGGCGGGGTGGAGCCCGCATCATGTCATGATGGCAGAAAATGATCTTCGGGCAGCCTTGTTGGCAGCGCAGCGCCTGGTTTCTGCGCTGATTTTTAAGCCAAACGTCGATAAGCCGGAAAACTTCATTTCAGTCAGCTTGCCTATGCAAGCATTTGGGGATGAGCGGGAAAGTAGTGCGAACTTGGTGGTGGCTGAGTTGTATCGGAGGCTTGAAAACGCTCAGGGGCGTGATGCTGAGGACGTTGATTATATGGATTCCGAGGTGCTGAGTGGGTTTGTGGGTCAGCGCGTAGATGAATTGGGCGCGGATGTCTTGGTTGGAGTGGATGTTGCGGATAAGCATCTGAGTGAAGAGGCTTTGAAAGTTGTCCATCAGGTGCTTGGTGACTGTGGGGTGAAAGGGTTTTTCTATTCTTCTGGTAAGAGTAACGGGGCTGAGGGGATGCTTTGTGGATTGTTTGAATCCATCATGAAAGCTTTGATGGGCAAGTCTCAGGGCGATAAAGCGTAATTTTTAGAAGGAGTAAAGGTGTGAGTGCTCTGGTCTGTGCAGTCAAAAAATTAAGTGATCTGGACTTGAGTGTTCCGATTTCGCTGCCTGATGCCCATAACTGCTCTGCCACCTGGCACCAATGGTCCCAAGCCGAAATAGACGCCCTGCGTCTGGCCTATGCTGCAGGGCGTCCGCTGCTGGTGCGGGGGGAGCCCGGTACGGGTAAAACCCAGTTGGCCCGGGCGGCGGCCCAGGCGCTGGGCTGGATGCTCCATGCCGAAACCATTCATCCTCGGTTTGAGCCCCACGAACTGCGTTACCGCTTTGATGCGGTGCGCCGGCTGGCCGATGCCCAGGCCCAGAAGACCCTGGATGACACCTGCTACTGGCAGCCGGGGGTGCTCTGGAGAGCGTATGGCTGGGAGAAGGCTGAGGCGTATTTGCCAGAAGCCGAAAAAAATCAACACCCGACGGGCCATGTGGTGCTGATTGACGAGATCGACAAGGCCGATAGCGATCTGCCCAACAGCCTGCTGGAGGTGCTGGGCCAGCGCCGTTTCAGCATTCCGGCCCTGGGGCTGGAAATTGGCGGGGGCGCAAGCGGGAAAGACCGGCCCCAGCCCCTGGTCATCATCACCACCAACGAGGAACGGGAACTCCCTGCCGCCTTCTTGCGCCGGTGCGTGGTCTTGAGTCTGGCGCCGGATGCGGATTACCGAGAATGGCTGATCCAGCGGGGGCAGGCCCACTTTGGCGCGCTGCCCGGCGTCCCCGGGCGAGAACAGCCTTTGCTGGCTCCAGAACTCTTGGCCGAGGCCGCCCGCCAACTGGTGGCCGACCGGGATGCCGTAGGCAGTCTGGGCTTATCCCGCCCGGGCTTGGCTGAATACCTGGATTTGCTGTACGCCCTGCACACCCTGATTCCGCCCAATGAGGCTCAGTTCGATGCCGAAGCCCGCACCCGCGAGCAGCAGACTTGGCTTAAGCGTTTGTCGGCCTATAGCTTCTTGAAGCACCCGGTGGACGATGGCAGCAGCCTGGCCCACCAGCCCACCCAGGCCCGGGCGCGCAGGGAGGATGCAGCCGGGCAGGAGCCCCGCTGATGAGCGCCCCCCACGGGAAGGCCCAGCTTGGGCGGGCAGATCTGCTACGGGCCTGGGTGGGCCTGCATGGCCCTCGGTCAGAAGCCCTGGATGAAGCCGCCCTGGCTGGAGTGGGGGCGGTTTTGGGGTTTGCCCCCCATGCCCCTGCGGCGCCTGGGTGGCCGGGTATCGAAATGATGTTTCGGGGCGCTGAGCCCGCGCCCGCGCTTGGGCCTGTACCTGAGGCGGAACCCGAATATGCACCCATCCCCGTACCCCCGCCACTCCAGACGCGCTTTTTGGCCCTGCTCCAGACGCTGGAGCAGCCCACCCGGGGCAGCGATGCCTTCACGCCCGCCGCCGAGCAGCCTTCCCTGACCCCCGCCGATTGTGGGCCGCGCCCCGGCGCCCAGCCCATGCCTTTCCGGCCTCTGGTGCCCACGTCCCGCCTGTGGCCGGCCCTCAAGCAGTCTGTGGCCCAGCCCCAGGCGCGGGGGGTGGATGTGCCTCGGCTGGTGGATCAGGTGGCCCGGGGGGAAATGCCGGCCCGTCTGCCGCGCCAAAGTCGTCAAGGGGCGGTGGGGCAGGTGTGGGTGGTGCGGGATGTGGCGCGCCGGCTGATTCCGTGCGAGGAGGATTATCAGCAGATTCTGGCCGAAATCCGCCGCCTGTTTGGCCCGGATCAGGTCTGGCTATGGATTGTGGATGACGATCCCCGGGCTGTGGGCTGGGTGTATCGGGGGCGGGCCGAGGTGGCCCGGGTGTCTGGCCCCATGCCCCCGCCCCCGGTGGGGATGCCGGTGCTTATTCTGGGGGATCTGGGCCGGCTGGCCCGGGCGCCCCGGCAGGCCCGGGCCTGGGATGCCGCCTGCCAGCGCTGGGCGGCTGGCGGGGCGCTGCCCGTGGCCTGGCTGCCCGCCAGCCCGGCCTGGGTGGCCCCCGGGCTCACGCCCCATGTGCGTGCCTATAGCCTGGGGCCTGGCCCCCTGCGCCCCGCGGCGCCCCGGCCCGAGGGCGCGCCCCGTGCGGATGCAGCCCTGGAAGGCCTGCTCACCCGGCTCGCCTGTGCGCTCCGGGTCGAGCCCCGTTTGCTGCGGGACGTGCGCCGCCTCGCCCCCGAAACCGCCCAGGAGCCCGCCCTGGAGGTGCTGGCCTGGGATGCGCCCCAGGTGGCGAGCGGCTACCGTTTCTGCGAACTGCGCCCCGCCCGGTTGCCGGCTTACCGGGCCCGTTTTGCGGCGCTGCCCGCGCCTCAGCAAGATGCGGTGCTGGGTACGATGCTGGCTCACCATGCCTCGGGCGGGCGCTCCACCGAAACCCTGGAGGCCCTGATCTGGCACGCTCATGTGGGCAGGCTGCCTCCTAGCACTGCAGCCCAGCACAGGCTCCAGGAGGCCGCCGAATGGTTCCACCGCCTGACCGAATCCCCCCAGCCCCCCGGCGATCTCGCCGGCTATGCCCATGATCTGCTGGGCCGCCAACAGGCCGACGCCCGCCTGATGGAAGCCCAATCCCCGGCACTCGCCCGCCTCTGGGCCCTCACCGACCAGCCCCAGCCCCCCGCAGGGCTCAAGGCCGCAGATGTAGCCCAGGCGCTGCATGCACCCGCCGGGCCCGAGGAGCGCAGCTATCTGCTGATCCAGCGCGGGCAACAGGTATTTCTGGAGCCTGAAACGCCCCAGCGCTTCCCGTGGCCCAAGGTGAGGAT
>JAJTBM010000131.1 GCA_021286885.1 Rhodocyclales bacterium | reverse complement strand
ATCAACCGGGATTTCCTGGAAATCAGCGGCTTTACCGAAGATGAGCTGATCGGCCGCCCCCACAACATCGTGCGTCACCCGGATATGCCTTCGGAGGCCTTTGCCGACATGTGGCTGGCACTCAAGGCCGGACGGCCTTGGGTGGGGTACGTGAAGAATCGCTGCAAGAATGGGGACTATTACTGGGTCGAGGCTCATGCCACTCCTATTCTCGAACACGGCCAAATGGTCGGCTACATGTCGGTGCGGCGTAAGGCGGCTGTGGAAAAAATCCGGGCAGCAGAAGCAGCTTATGCCCTGTTCCGTGAAGGGAAGGCCAAGGGCCTGATGATTCATAACGGGCAGGTGTTCAAGGCTGGGCTTTCGGGCCTCGTGCGCCGGCGCATGGAGCGCTTGAGCCTCAAAACCGCGCTGGGGGGCTCCATGCTCGCACTCATCGTGATTGTGATGGTGCAAGGGGGCCTGGGCGTGCACAAGCTGCATCAGGCCGATGAGCAACTGGATGTGTTCTATAACCGGCGCTTGAAGCCCATGGCTGAGCTGGGAGAAATCACCGGCTATCTGGCCGATGCCCGCTATGCCAGTCTGCAGGCCTTGCAGCATGCCCCGGACAATCCCATCGCCAAAACCCACGCCCATGGGGTGGGCATGCATCTGGATCAAATCGAAAAGTTGCGGGGTGAGATTGCCAAGGCGCTGGATCTTTATCGCACCACGGTAATTACCGAAGAGCAGAAGGTTTTGTTCACAGCGCTGGAGCAGCGTAATACCGCCTTGTTTGTAGAAGGTTTTCAGCCCTTCCGGGAGGCCATTCAGGCCGGGCGTTATGAGGATGTGGTGCGTTCCGGCATGCTCGCAACGCTGGATGAACGCTATGGACAGCTCCATGAGACGGTGGTCAAGCTGAGGGAGTATCAGTTCCGGCGCGCGGATTTGCTGCGCGAGGAAGCTGCAAGCCAGTATCAGCTGACCTTGCAACAGACGGTGGCTGGCCTGGCCTTGGCCATTGGTTTGGCGCTTGTCCTGAGTATCTGGCTGGTGCGCCGCATTGTGGGGCCGGCTAATTTGGCCCAGGAGGCTTTCAGACAGATCGCACAAGGTAATTTCCGCCACCCGATCGCCCTCGGGCGTCGGGACGAAATGGGGCAGGTGCTGGATGGGCTGGAGTCCATGCAGACGCGGCTTGGCTATGACGTGGCTGCTGCCCGTTTGGCCGGAGAGGAAATGGCCCGCATCAAGGCCGGTCTGGACAGCGTGGAAACCAATGTGTGGATTGCTGGCGCCGATGGTGTGGTGATTTATGCCAATCCGGCCCTGCTGAAAACCCTGGGCGGTGTAGAGGCCGGCTTGGCGCGGCAGATTCCGGGTTTTGCTGTGGGCAGTTTTGTGGGCAGCCGAATTGCCGAGTACTTTCCCGATAAAGCCCAGGCCCAGCAGCAAATGGCGGTGCAAACCCAGGCGAGTCGGGCCCGTCTGCAACTGGGTGAGCGGGTGTTTGATGGCGTGAGCTGCCCGATTGTGGGCGAGCGCGGCGAGCGTTTGGGGACGGTAGGCGAGTGGCGGGATAGAACGGATGAAATCTCCGCTGAAAAAGAAGTGCAGGCCATTGTGGCCGCTGCTGCAGAAGGTGATTTTGCTGCCCGCCTGACGACCGAAGGGCGCGTGGGCTTCTTCCGGGATTTGTCCGAAGGGGTCAATCGCCTGATGGGGGGCATTTCTGCCAGCCTCAACGACTTGGCCCGGGTGCTCAACGCCATTGCCCGGGGCGACCTGACCGAAAAGATCGAGGCCGATTATGGCGGCCTGTTCGGTCAATTGAAGGACGACACCAACACCACGGTGGAGCGGCTGCGGGAAGTGGTGGGCCAAATTAAAGAAGCTTCCGAGGCGATCAACACGGCAGCCAAGGAGATTGCGGCCGGGAATTCGGATCTTTCATCGCGTACCGAAGAACAGGCGAGCAGCCTGGAAGAAACCGCCAGTTCCATGGAGGAGCTGAACGCCACGGTGAAGCAGAACGCCGATAACGCCCGGGAAGCACGGGATCTGGCGGGGTCGAGCAATCAGGTGGCGGAGCAGGGCGGCGCGATGGTGAGCCGGGTGGTGGAAACCATGGGCGCGATTCAGGAAAGCGCCCGCAAGATTGCCGACATTATCGGAGTGATCGACTCGATTGCCTTCCAGACCAATATTCTGGCGCTCAATGCGGCGGTGGAGGCGGCGCGGGCCGGGGAGCAGGGGCGTGGTTTTGCGGTGGTGGCGAGCGAGGTGCGCAGCCTGGCCCAGCGTAGCGCCCAGGCGGCCCGGGAAATCAAGGCACTGATTGCCGATAGTGTCGATAAGGTGGATGACGGTGCCCGGCTGGTGAATGAGGCAGGGCAGACGATGGAAGAGGTGGTGACGAACTTCCAGAAGCTTTCGGTGCTGGTGACGGGGATTTCGGAGGCGAGCCAGGAGCAGAGCAGCGGTATTGAGCAGGTGACCCAGGCGGTGAGCCAGATGGACGAGGTGACCCAGCAAAACGCAGCGCTGGTTGAAGAGGCTGCAGCGGCGGCCGAGAGCCTGGAGGATCAATCCCGCAATCTGGTGCAGGCGGTGTCGGTATTCCGGCTCCAGGCGGGGGCTGGAGCGGTGCGTCAGGCATCCCCGGTGCGTGCCCTGGAAACCACCAGTGCCGCCCATGCAAGCCCCCGGGCACCGGCCCCGCGCCCGAGCAGCCCCTTGCCCAAGGTCAAGGGTGGGGCCAAGCGGATGGATGGCGAAGGTGAGTGGGAAGAATTCTGAGGGAGCACGGCATGAATTCCAAAGTGACGACAACGGGGCGCGTGCCCCCGCCCACCGCCAGCGTGAGTGGCAGTGGCAACGTGAGTGCAGAGCGGGAGTTCTCCTTCTCCAGTGAGGATTTTGAGCGTGTGCGTCAGTTGATTTATGAGCACGCTGGCATTTCCCTTTCTCCGCTCAAGCAGGACATGGTGTACAGCCGGCTGGCGCGTCGATTGCGTGCGCGGGGGGATAAAACATTTGCTGCATATCTGGATCGGGCGCTGAAAGAGCCAGAGGAGTGGGAGACTTTCGTCAATAGTCTCACAACCAATCTGACCTCCTTTTTCCGGGAGGCCCACCACTTTGATATTTTGACCCAGCGTCTCAAAACCCTGGGCAGCAAAGGGCCCATTCGCATCTGGTGCAGCGCCTCGTCCACGGGGGAGGAGCCCTATAGCCTGGCGATTACGGCATGCGAGGCCTTCAATACCTTGAACCCGCCAGTGCAGATCATAGCTTCGGATATCGATACCAATGTGCTGGAAACGGCGCGCAAGGGGGTGTATGGGATTGACCGGGTGGAGCGCCTGCCCCGGGAGCGAGTGCAACGCTATTTTCTGAAAGGCACGGGGGCTCAGCAAGGCTTGGTGCGGGTTCGACCTGAGCTGCAGCAGTTGATCGATTTTCGGCGGCTCAACCTGCTGGACAAAGCCTGGCCGATTCAGGGGCCGTTTGACATCATGTTCTGCCGGAATGTGATGATTTACTTCGATAAGCCCACCCAGTACACCATTCTGAAGCGTTTCTTTCCGCTGCTGAAGCAGGACGGATTGTTGTTTGCTGGCCATTCCGAAAGCTTTTTACATGCGGCAGATATTTTCCGTTCGATTGGCCGCACGGTTTACGAAAGGGTGGACGCCCATGCACGCTGAGCCGGCTTATGCAGAACATCTGGCGCGCAGTAAATACTTTGACCCCACCTTCCGCTGTGATGCGGTCAAGGTCTTGCCGGGCGAATATTTTGTGACCACCACCGATTTATTGCTGGTGACGGTATTGGGCTCATGTGTGACCGCTTGCATTCGGGATCGGGAAAAGGGCCTGGGGGGCATGAATCATTTCATGCTGCCGGAGGGGCGTGGGGATGATGGCCTGCTCTCCAGTTCGGCACGCTATGGCGCGTACGCCATGGAGGTGTTGCTTAATCACTTGCTGAAGCTGGGGGCCCGGCGTTCCAACCTTGAAGCCAAAGTGTTTGGCGGTGGCCGGGTGCTGGCCAGTTTGAGCCATACCCAGGTCGGGGAAAAGAATGCCCATTTTGTGCTGGACTACTTGGAAACGGAGCGCATTCCGGTGGTGGGCCAGGACTTGCTGGATGTGTATCCGCGCAAGGTGTATTTCTTCCCCGCCACCGGGCGCGTGATGCTCAAGAAGCTGGTGAATGTGAAAAATGATACAGTCATTGCCCGTGAGCGCGAATACGAAAAACGGCTGTCCCAAGACAGCATGGGCGGGGATGTGGAGCTGTTTGGTTAGGCCTTGCCGTGTGGGTGATGGAGTGATGTCATGACAATCAAGGTGTTGGTGGTCGATGATTCTGTGCTGATGCGCAGCCTGCTGACCGAGGTGATCAATGCCTGCCCCAATCTGGAAGTGGTGGGACAGGCTCCGGACCCTTTGGTGGCCCGGGAAATGATCAAAAGCCTGAATCCGGATGTGCTGACCCTGGATGTGGAAATGCCCCGTATGGATGGGCTGGATTTCCTGGGGCGTTTGATGCGCCTGCGCCCCATGCCGGTGGTCATGATTTCCAGCCTGACGGTGCGCGGCTCGGAAGTGACCCTGCAAGCGCTGGAGCTGGGAGCGGTGGATTTCATTGGCAAGCCGCGCATGGATCATCCTGCTGCGGTCGAAGCCTTCAGGCAGGAGGTGGGCGACAAGCTGCGGGCGGCTTACAGCGCCCGCTTGCGCCCAGCCCTGCGGCCAGGGGGGGGCAATGCCGGAGCTGCTCCGGCAGTGACGCCTGCCAGCGGTGATTTTGCTGCGGCAGATCGGGTGATCTTTATCGGCGCCTCTACCGGTGGTACCGAAGCGATCAAGGATGTGCTGTGCGGCCTGCCCGCCAGCATGCCCCCGATTCTGATGGTGCAGCATATGCCGGAGGCGTTTACTCCGTCCTTTGCCCGTCGTCTGGACGGCGCATGCGCGCTACGGGTGAAGGAGGCGGAAGATGGAGAGCGGCTGCAGCCCGGAACGGCCTATCTGGCGCCGGGGCATTCCCATCTGCTGATTCGCAAGGCCAACGGTGCTTATGTCTGCGGATTGTCCCAGGCTGAGCCTGTGAATCGGCATCGGCCAGCGGTGGATGTGTTGTTTCAGTCGGCCGCCCAATGCGTGGGGCGCAAGGCCCTGGGGGTGATTCTGACGGGTATGGGGAAGGACGGCGCCCAGGGGATGCTGGCCATGCGCCAGGCGGGGGCCTGGACGGTGGGTCAGGACCAGGACTCCTGCGTCGTGTATGGCATGCCTCGGGAGGCTGCCCAGGTGGGGGCTCTTGAAGAAGTGGCTCCTTTGCGGGAGGTGGCAGCTCGGGTTTTGGCGCGCCTGCGGGGCCAGGGGGCCGGGCGAATGTAGGGTAGTATCTGCATGCGTGTAGGTCGTGCTGCGGCCTTGGCATGCGGTACCGTATTTGATCGAGCTATTTTTTTGAGGCAATCATGGATACCAGTGTCAGCACTCAACAGACCCAGGCCAGAATCCAACTGTCTGGCCGTTTCGACTTCAATGCCCACCGGGAGTTTCGGGAAGCTGTCGACAAGGCGCTGGGTTCCCAGGGCACCACGGAGGTCGCGGTGGATCTGGGGAATGTGGCCTATCTGGATAGTTCGGCCTTGGGTATGTTGTTGATGTTGCGCGACAAGGCCAAGACTTCGGGCAAGAGCGTTTTTCTCACCAATGCCAAGGGCAGCGTGAAGCAGGTGCTGGAAATCGCCAATTTCGGCAAGCTGTTCCCGATCAGCTGAAGTTTGCGCATCCTTGCCTGGCGGGGCTGTGGCGGTTCAGGCAGAGGGTAAAGTTTAGGTTTTCGTGTCCGTTAATGCCTCAAAGCAACTGGTGCTCTGCATCGGTGTTTGGGGCATAGGCCCCCGGTTCTAGGCGGAGGACACACATCATCATGCGGACTGTGCTGCTGTTTCCCCTGGTTGGCTTGCCGGCCACCTTGGGTTGTCTGGGTTTGGGGGTGGCCTTTGGCGTGCCCGTCAGCCCGGGATGGATAGGGGCCAGTATCGCCCTGGGCGTGTGCCTTGGGGCAGTGGCCACCTTATTGGTGCGCCAGATGTTTGAGCGCCCGCTCACGGATTTGGCCAGTACCATCCGTCAGATGCATGCCGACGGTGATCTTTCCCGTCGGGCCCCGGTGAGACAAGGGCAGGTGGGGCATGTGGCGACCCATTTCAATGAGCTGATCAGCAGTTTTCAGGGCATTGTGGGCAAGGTCATTTTTGATGCCCAGCGGGTGTATGAAGCCGCGGGCCTCGTGTCCAGCCACGCTGAGCAGGTGGCTGATGGCTCCAGCAGTCAGCAAAATGCGGCTGAAAGCATGGTGTCGGCGATTGAGCAGATGACTTCCGGGGTCGGTGCGGTGGCCGAGCACGCCAACCAGACCGCCAGCAATGCTCAGGTGGCCCGGGAGCTTTCAGTTCAAGGGGCTCAGGTGGTGACCAGTGCCTCCCGGGAAATTGAACGCATTGCGCGCTCCGTAGAAGATTCTGCACGGGTGATCACCGCCCTGGGGGCCCGCTCGGAAGCCATCAGCGGTATCGTCAAGGTGATCCGCGAGATTGCGGATCAGACCAATCTGCTGGCCTTGAATGCAGCGATTGAGGCCGCCCGGGCGGGGGAACAGGGGCGCGGGTTTGCGGTGGTGGCGGATGAGGTGCGCAAGCTGGCTGAGCGGACTTCCACCGCAACGACTGAAATTGCCGGCATGATCACCGCCATTCAGGCTGAAACCCAGACGGCTATTGCGTCGATTGATGCAGGCAGTGCCCAGGCCCATGCAGGGGCCGAGCTGGCACGCAAGGCGGCGGGCTCCCTGGAGCAGATCAACCAGGGTGCCCAGCAAACCATGGAAAAGGTGGATGCCATCGCGGGGGCGATTGCGGCCCATAGCCGGGAGGCGGACCAGATCGTGCACCATGTGCATAGCATCATGGACATGGTGGCCTCCAACACCTCTGGGGCCCGGGAAGCGCTGGATGAGGCCAAATCGCTTAGTGGTTTGGCGGTCAATCTCAAGGAAATTAACCGGGTATTCAAACTAGGGCCCGAGGGTGAGCGAGCCATGCTCATTCACCAGAAAATGCCCGAGCAGGTGCGAGCAGCTGCCAGCCAGATCGGGGCGGCCTTGGAGCAGGCCTTGGCCAGCGGTCAGGTCAGCCTGGGTGATCTGTTTGACGAGAATTACCGGCCCATTCCCAACACCCGACCTCAGAAATTCAATACCCGCTTTGATGCGTTGGCCGACCGGATTTTCCCGGCCATTCAGGAGCGTCTTTTGGAGACGCAGCCCGATATGGTGTATGCGATTGGTACTGACCGTAATGGGTATGTGCCCACCCATAACAAGCGTTTCTCCCAGGCGCTGACCGGCGATTATGCCAAGGACTTTGTGGGTAACCGGACCAAGCGGATTTTTGACGACCCGGTGGGCAAGCAGTGCGGCAAGCACCAGATGTCTTTCCTGATCCAGACCTATCGCCGGGATACGGGCGAGATCATGCATGACATTTCGGCACCCGTGTATGTGAATGGTCGCCACTGGGGCGGCTTCCGTATCGGTTATCGAGCCTGATCTGCCGAGTGGTGTGTCTGGCCTCGGGATCATTCCAACCCGCCTGATGGCGGGTTTTTTTATGCGTGTGCAGCGGCTCAAGAATGCCCCCTGTGCGCCGATATTGCTAGCAGGTCAAGGCCTGTCCCATGGGGCGGCAGGTGGCATGCGACGGAGACTTTCATGTCCGAACTTCTCA
>JAJTBM010000130.1 GCA_021286885.1 Rhodocyclales bacterium | reverse complement strand
AAAAGCGCAGCGCAATGTCGGCACTGCTGGCTTTCAGGTGCTCCACGGTTTGTACGAAGGATTGCAGCGCCCCTCGGGTTTCTTCGGCAAATTGGCTCACCCGGCTATTGCGGCTCATCTCCTGCTGGGCTTCGGACAAGCTCAACAACTCGTCCGCCAGGCCGTTCAGGCCCAGCTGGTGGTTGTTGCGGTTCTGGTTGCCCAGCAGTTGGCCGTGCAGCTCATGCAGGGCCCCCGAGAAAATCCGCTGCATCTGGGTCAGGCATTCCTGAAG
Source organism: Rhodocyclales bacterium (assembly GCA_021286885.1). Lineage (GTDB taxonomy): Bacteria > Pseudomonadota > Gammaproteobacteria > Burkholderiales > Rhodocyclaceae > Zoogloea. The sequence goes on along the minus strand of JAJTBM010000130.1, from coordinate 7,528 downwards.
GCTTTGGTACTGGGCCTGGCTCTGGGTGGAGATGCGGGCGCACAGGGCGTCGTATTCGCGCACGCTGTCATCAATCCGGCGGCGCTGGTCCTGTTGCTGCTGGCGGGCGTGCTTGCGTGCCCGGTGACTGATGCGGGTGGTGGCTACCAGAGCGAGCAGGGTTGCACCGGCCAGGGTGTAGCTGATCCAGGGGGGCGCATTCCAGACAAAGCTGGCCGTGCTGGCGCAGGACAGGGCGATCCCCGAGAACAGGGCAATGTCATCTTGGCGCAGGGTCGGGTTGGACATGGTGGCGGGGGCTCTGGTCTATGGGGGATGAGGGCAGGGTCAGCTGCCGGTCGGTGTGTGGCTGCCGAGTTTGGCCATGAGCTGGGCAAACAGGGCATCAAAGTCGCCATCGTTGCTGAGGCGGCGCTGGATCTGGCGGATGGCGGCATTCATGGTCAGATTGAGGGCCGCTTCCTGGGCGTGGGTGGTATCCAGTTGGGAATAGGTCTGCTCGATCTGATCCACCATGTCTTGCATAAGAATGCGCACGTCGGCCTGGGTGGTGCGTTGCTGGCGTTTCAGTTGGGTGAGCAGCCCTTCGGTGTCATGGAGGATCTGGGCGAGGCGCTGGGCTTGGGCCTGGGTGGTCTGGCGCATGCTTACATTCACGACCAGGGCCTCGGTGGCTTCGGTCAGGGCCGTGAGGGTGTCCCGCAACATGCCAGCCCGCTGGCTGTCTTCGGCCTCGTCGGGCAGGTTGGCGGTCATGAGGGAAATATGTTCGTAATTCACCACAAACCGGTTCTTGAACTGGAACTGGCGGCCCATGGTGGGGGCGTTTTGCAGGATGGAGGCTTCCAGGGCAGTGGCGACGCCCCGGGTGGCGGCCACGATCTGTGTGTCGCCGAGGTGCATGAGGGCGCAGCTCTCCAGCCCCAGTTCCCGGGCGGTGGCCATCAGGCGCTCCATCAGGGCGCCATGGTTCTGGCAGGTGATGGAGTCTTTGACAAAACCGAGCAGCACCCCGTTCTGGCTGGCGCTGGACAGAAAGCCCATGGCCATTTTGTGCAGGTCCTGCTTTTCCCGGGACAGGGCCTGGGCGGCCTGGTGCTGCTGGATGGCCACCTGAACCTTGCGTAGCAGCAGATCCGTATCAACGGGTTTGCAGATGATGTCACTCCCCCCCGAGTCAAAGGCTTTGAGTTTTTCGTCCAGGCCGGTGGAGCTGGTGACGAACAGGATGGGAATGTCAGTGAAGCTGCGCAGCCGGCGGCAGGTTTCGTGGCCGTCCAGGCCGGGCATGGTGAGATCCAGCACCACCATGTCGGGGGGCTGGGCTGTGCATAGGGTCAGGGCTTCCTCGCCACTACTGGCGGTCAGTACATCGAACTGGCTGGCCAGGGTGTAGCGATACAGCATCCGGATCGACGAGTCATCGTCCACAACCAATACCCGGCCTGTGACATCGTGGCCGGGGGTGTCAAACAACAAGTCTTCGTCGGAACCGGAAGGTGGGGGCGCCATGTCTGCAATCCTTGCGCTAGGGGGAGAATGCCGGACAGGACACCCCTGCGGGGCACGCAGGGGAAACGCAGACCGGTCTTTGCCCCTTAACGGCAGGGATGACGCAAGTTTTACCCCCTGTTGCAGCGGGCCTCGGGCGTAGTGCTCAGCCCCCGATGATCTTGCCCGGATTCATCAGATTGAGCGGATCCAGGGCGGCCTTGAGGGCGGCCATCACATCCACTGCGGCCCCGTGCTCGGCGCGCAGATAGCCCTGCTTGCCGATCCCGATGCCGTGTTCGCCGGTGCAGGTGCCCCCGAGGGCGAGGGCGCGTTCCACGATGCGGCTGCCCAGGGCTTCGCCAGCGGCGATTTGGGCCGGGTTGTCTGGGTCGGTGAGGATCAGCACGTGGTAATTGCCGTCCCCCACGTGGCCCACGATGGGGGCGGTGAGGCCGCTGGCGGCGATGTCGGCCTGGGTGCCGGCAATCGCTTCGGCCAGGCGCGAGATGGGCACGCATACATCGGTGGAAATCGCCCGGCTGCCGGGGCGCAGGTTGAGCCCCGCAAAATACACGTCGTGGCGCGCCTGCCACAGGCGGCTGCGATCTTCGGGGCGGGTGGCCCATTCAAAATCCTGGCCGCCGTTGTCCCGGGCCAGTTCCTGCACCGTGGTGGCCTGTTCTGCCACCCCGTTGGGCGAGCCGTGGAATTCGAACAGCAGCAGCGGCTCTTCGCGCAGGGTGGTCTTGCTGTAGCGGTTCACCGCCTGCACCGTGAGGGCATCCAGCAGCTCGATGCGGGCCACCGGCACCCCCAGCTGGATGGTCTGGATCACGGTTTGCACGGCGCTATCCAGATCGGGGAAGGAGCAAATCGCCGCCGATACCGCTTCGGGCAACGGGTGCAGGCGCACTGTGAGTTCGGTAATCACCCCCAGGGTGCCTTCGGCCCCCACAAACAGCCGGGTCAGGTCGTAGCCCGCCGAAGACTTGCGCGCCCGGCCTCCGGTGCGGATCACCCGCCCATCGGCCAGCACCACTTCCATCCCCAGCACGTTTTCGCGCATGGTGCCGTAGCGCACCGCATTCGTCCCCGAGGCCCGGGTGGAGGCCATCCCGCCCAGGGTGGCGTCCGCGCCCGGGTCGATGGGGAAGAACAGCCCGGTGCCGTTCAGGGCCGCGTTGAGGGCCTTGCGGGTCACGCCGGGCTGCACCACCGCATCCATATCTTCGGCGTGCACCGCCTGCACCTGGTTCATCTCGGACATATCCAGGCTGATCCCCCCGGCCACCGGCAGAATGTGGCCTTCCAGGGAGCTGCCCACCCCAAAGGGCACCAGGGGCACTTGGTAGTGGGCGCACAGCTGCACGACTTCGACCACCTCGGCGGTGGTGTGGGGCCACACTACGGCATCGGGCAGCACATCCGGGAAGTGGGATTCATCGTGCCCGTGGTGGGCGCGCACCGCCTCGGCGGTGGAAAAGCGTTTGCCGAAGCGGTCGGCCAGGGTCTGGGCAAGGGCGGCAGGCAGGGTCATGGCGAGGGTGTGCAGGAGTCAAAAAAGGGCGCAGAACCGCCAAGCCTAGCCAAGGTGGTTCCTTCCTGCCAGCATTTTTACCGGGAGTGGCTGCCCCACCGCTGCCCAGCCCCGGTACACTCCGCCCCTGATGCCTGCCGCAGGGTGCGGCAGGCCCGTAAATCTTTGTCTGGAGCACTTCATGCCCAAGGAAATCATCGCCACCGCCAGCGCCCCCGCCGCCATCGGCACCTATTCCCAGGCTGTCAAGGCGGGCAACACCGTGTACATGTCGGGCCAGATCGGCCTGGACCCGGCCACCATGCAGATGGTTGAAGGCTTCGAGGCCCAGACCGTGCGCGTGTTCGAGAACCTGAAGGCCGTGGCCGAAGCTGCAGGCGGCTCCCTGGCCGATGCGGTCAAGCTCAACATCTACCTGACCGACCTGTCCAACTTCGCCAAGGTCAACGAGATCATGGCCCAGTACTTCCAGCAGCCCTATCCCGCCCGGGCCGCCGTGGGCGTGAAGGAACTGCCCCGTGGCGCCGTGGTGGAAGCCGATGCCGTCCTCGTCATCGACTGATTCCGCCCTGAACCCGGAAGCCTCGGCGGCGGAAGGCTCCGCCCCCGCCGCCCCGGCTTCCGCCAAGGCAGAGGCTAAGGCCGAAACCAAAGCCGAAACCAAAGCCGAAACCAAGGCCGACCCCAAGCCTGCCCCCAAGGCCCCGGCCCGCCGGGGCTGGCCCGGGGTCGGCCCCCAGCTGGCCGACCGCCTGGCCCGGCTCGACATCTTTTGTCCCGCCGATCTGGTCTTGCACCTGCCCCTGCGCTACGAAGACGAAACCCGGCTCACCCCCTTGGTGGATGCCCGCCCCGGGCAATCGGTGGTGTGCGAGGTCGAAGTCCTCAGCTGCGAAGTCCAGCAGCGCCCCCGCCGCCAGCTGGTGGCCCGGGCCGCCGATCAGGGGGGCGAGATCACCCTGCGCTTCGTCAATTTCTACCCCGGCCAGCAAAAGCAGCTCGCCCCGGGCGCCCGGCTACGGGTGTTTGGCGAGGTGCGCCACGGCTTTTTCGGGCTGGAGATGATTCACCCGCGCCTCAAGCCCGTGCATCAGGGCGACGCGCTGCCCGCCAGCCTCACCCCCGTCTACCCCACCACGGCGGGTCTTGCCCAATCGGCCCTGCGCAAGCTCACCCTGCGCGCCCTGGCCCATGTGCCGGTGAGTGAGGATCTGCCCGAAACCCTGCGCACCCGTCTGGGCCTACCCACCCTCAAGGATGCGCTCCACCTGCTCCACGCCCCGCCCCCCGAATACCGGGCGATAGACCTGGAAGACCGCCAGCACCCGGCCTGGCAGCGCATCAAGCTGGACGAACTGCTCGCCCAGCAGATTTCCCTGCGCCGGGCCTACGCCGCCCGCCGCATCCTCAACGCCCCGGCCCTGCCGCTCAAAAACACCCTGACCCAGGCCCTGCTGGCGCAGCTGCCCTTTGCCCTCACCGGGGCCCAGCGCCGTGCCTGGGGCGAAATCGCCCATGACGTGGGTTCCCCCCACCCCATGCAGCGCCTGCTCCAGGGCGATGTGGGCAGCGGCAAGACCTGCGTCGCCGCCCTCGCCATGCTCCAGGCCGCTGAGCACGGGCGCCAGGCGGTGCTCATGGCCCCCACCGAAATCCTGGCCGAACAGCATTACCGCAAGCTCGCCGCCTGGCTCGAACCCCGGGGCCTTGAAGTGGCCTGGCTCTCGGGCAGCCGGCGCAAAAAGGCCCGCGAAGAAACCCTGGGCCGCCTCGCCCGGGGCGAGCTCCTGCTTGCCGTGGGCACCCATGCGCTGATCGAAGACCCCGTCACCCTCCCGCTGCTCGCCGTGGCGGTGGTGGACGAACAGCACCGCTTTGGCGTGCGCCAGCGTCTCGCCCTACGCGAAAAAGGGGGCCGAGGTGAATCCCCCCACATGCTGATGATGTCCGCCACCCCCATCCCGCGCACCCTGGCCATGAGCTATTACGCGGATCTGGATGTGTCGGTGCTGGACGAACTCCCCCCGGGTCGCACCCCCATCGTCACCAAGCTGGTGGCCGACGGGCGCCGGGACGAGGTGATTGAGCGGGTGCGCCAGGCCTGCCTCACCGGGCGCCAGGCCTACTGGGTCTGCCCGCTGATCGAAGAATCCGAAACGCTCCAGCTCCAGACCGCCCAGGAAACCTTTGAAATGCTCAGCGCCGCCCTGCCCGATCTACGGGTCGGGCTGGTCCATGGCCGGCTGCGCAACGAAGAAAAATCCACCACCATGGGCGCCTTCATCAGCGGCGAACTCCAGGTGCTGGTGGCCACCACCGTCATCGAAGTGGGCGTGGACGTCCCCAACGCCAGCCTCATGGTGATCGAACACGCCGAACGCTTCGGCCTCGCCCAGCTCCACCAGCTCCGGGGCCGGGTCGGGCGCGGGGTGCATGAATCGGTGTGCATCCTGATCTTCTCCCAACCCCTTTCCCAAACGGGCCGGGAACGCCTCAAAGCCATCTACGAACACACCGACGGCTTCGTCATCGCCCGCGAAGACCTCCGCATCCGGGGCCCCGGCGAATTCATCGGCGCCCGCCAAAGCGGCGTTCCCCTGCTGCGCTACGCCGACCTCGACGCCGACGCCGTCCTCGTCGACCTCGCCCGCGACGCCGCCGAAACCCTCCTCCAGCACAAACCCCGCGCCGCAGACGCAGTCACGGAACGCTGGTTCGGGGGGAAGGCGGCGTTGTTGAAGGCGTAGGGGGTGGGAGTGCTCAGCGGCACGCAGGTGGACCTCTCTGAAAAATGCGCTTTTATAGACACATTAAAGCGCTAAGGATCGATTAAACGAGCAGAGTGGTTTTGCCCCACTGCAGGCCTCAGCTAAAATCATCGTGTAATCGAACCGTTTTTCAAGAGGTGAAATCATGCGCGTCAGGCAAGCCGCCACGCTGAGCCCCGAGCTGGCCGCCGAGTCGGAAGCACTAGGCCTGAAATTGGCACGTCTGCGGATGGCGCGGGGCATCAAGCAGGTTGATGCCGCCGTGCGTGCGGGCCTCTCCAGAAACACCGCCTATCGTCTGGAGCGGGGTGATCCGGGGCTGGCATTTGGCCAAATCCTGCGTTATCTGAACGCCATTGCCCCTGGCCAGACGCTGCTGGATCTGTTGAGTGAAAATGATCCGGCGCTGAAGGCGCTCTCGGTGCGTGAGCGCACGCAGCGAGTGCGCGACATGACGACCCGTGAGCTCAAGAGTCTGGATTTCTGATGCAGGCCGCCGAGAAGAGGCTGATTGTTTTTGCCAATATTGACGCCGACTGGGTGCCCTGCGGGCAGCTGTCGCTGACCGAGGAAGGGGCGTCGTTGGTGGCATCCGGATTTGCCTACGGCTTGCGCTATCTGGACCGTTCGAATGCCATCGAGGTGGATCCGGTCAGCCTCAGCCTGCGCGACAAGGAGCGTATTCGCGGTAAGTATCTCCTGCCCGAAAATCGGCTGATTCTGTTCGGCGGTATCCGCGACGCAGCGCCCGATGCGTGGGGCCGGCGGGTGATCGAAGCCAAGCTGAAAGTGCCTGCAAACAGCCTGCCGGAGTCCGCTTACCTGCTGCACGCAGGCTGTGAGCGCGTGGGTGCCTTGGATGTGCGCACATCGCTGACCGATTTGCCTCAGCCGAGCCATACCAGGATTGGCAGTCTCCAGTATTTGATGGAGGCGGCAGGGCGTATCGAAGAGGGGTTGCCGATCCCCGAGTGCCTGGAGCCGATTTATCAGGATGGCTCCGGTCTGGGGGGCGCACGACCGAAAGCAACTGTGCGCGACGGGGATGGAGTGCTGTGGCTGGCCAAGTTCCGCAGCCGTAATGATGCCTACGACATGCCATCCGTCGAGGTTGCCACCCTCCGGCTGGCAGCAGAATGTGGGCTGACGGTTCCACCGGTTCAGGTTGTTGCGCTGGGTGGCCGAAGCATCATGATGATTCGGCGCTTTGACCGGCGCTGGAGTGCTCCGGGCAAATCCTGCTTGGGCGACTGGATGACAGTTCAGCCCGCTGAGGGGATGAAGGAACACCGGTTACCTTTCGTCAGCGGTCTGACCTTGCTGGGCTGTGACGAGATGGAGTCGCGCAACAAGTCTTATGCGGATCTCGCACATGCGATCCGGCGCTATTGCCACCCTTCCGTGATTCGCCGTGACAACCGCGAGTTGTTCGGGCGCATGGTGTACAACATCCTGGTCAGCAACGACGATGATCATCTGCGGAACCATGGATTTATCTGGGATGCAAGTCTGCCGGGCTGGCGCCTGAGTCCTTTGTATGACGTGATGCCCCGCCCCAGTGTGGCGTTTGAGCGGCAGTTGCATCTCGGGGTCGGGCGGCAGGGGCGTGCAGCGACCCTGGACAATGCCATGACTGCACGTGAAGCATTTTCTCTGTCTACGACGGACGCCGTCGAAGTCATCAGCACGATCTGGCGTCATGTGCGTGAGTGGCGCGTGTACTTTGAGC
>JAJTBM010000129.1 GCA_021286885.1 Rhodocyclales bacterium | reverse complement strand
GGAGATTCTGGGCCCCACCTACACCTGGAAAACCCGTTACACCAGCCCCGCCCAGATCCGGGACGGGGTGCTGGAAGGAGACCTGCACATTGCCGGCGGCGGAGACCCGCGCCTGTCGCGGGAAAGCCTGTGGCAGACGGTACATCGGCTGCGCGCCCTGGGCGTACGCCGCATCCGGGGCGATGTGGTCACGGATCGCAGCCTGTTCCGGCTTCCGCCCCACGACCCGGGCGCCTTTGACCAGCGCCCCCTGCGCCCCTACAACGCGGGGGCCGACGCCCTGGGCATCGACTACGGCGCGTTCAGCCTGCACATGCAGCCCCAGGGTGGACGGGTGCTGATTCAGGCCGACCTGCTGCCCGCTGGGCTGCGCCTGGAAAACCGGATCAGCCGCAGCAAGGGACGCTGCACCGACCCGAGCGCAGGGCTGCAAGCCCGGCTCCTTCCTCCGGGCGCTCCGATGGTTTTGGAGATCAGCGGCCAGGTGGCAGAAGGCTGCACCGAAGCCTTCGACTGGAATCTGGCTCCCCTCAGTCAGGCTCAGCTGTTTGAAGGCCTATTCCGCACCCTGTGGCAAGAAGCCGGCGGGCGGCTGGACGGGCATTTCCGCAACGGGCCCGCCCCGGCAGACACACACCTGCTGGTGGAGCAGCCCTCCCCTCCCCTGCCGGAGATTCTGCGGGACATGAACAAATGGTCGAACAACGTGATCGCCCGCACTCTGCTCGCCACCCTGGGGAGCCAGGGCGCCCCCCCCCGCCCGGATGAGGATTCGGCCCAGGCGGGCGCCCGACGGGTGGGCGAGCAGCTGGCCGCTGCCGGGATTCCAACGGCCGGACTGGTAATCGAGAACGGCGCAGGCCTTTCACGGATCGAGCGCACCAGCGCCGCCACCCTGGGTGCCCTCCTGGCCCACGCCTGGCATGGGCCGTACATGCCGGAACTGATGGCTTCGCTGGCGATTGCGGGGCGGGATGGGACGGCCCGACGGCGTCTGGCAGACAGCCCCAGCGCCGGGCGTGCCCATGTAAAGACCGGCACGCTCAACGGCGTGCGCGCCCTGGCGGGCTATGTGCTGAGCCACAAGGGGGAACGCTACAGCGTGGTGCTGCTCATCAACCACCCCAATGCCGACGCCGCCCGGGAAGCCCAGGATGCTTTGCTGGAGTGGGTGGCCGGGCTTTAGCCCGCCCGGCCCTGCCTTACCTCTTCAGGCAGGCTTGTAGGCGTGGGCGCGCAGCGCTTCGAAGGGAATCACCTCCAGCGCCGCCATGTGGGTCGACTCCAGGATCACCGGGGGCGCCATACCGGCCTCCCAGGCCTCGCGCCAGCGCAAGGCGCACAGGCACCAGCGGTCGCCGGGCTTGAGCCCGACAAAGCGGTATTCGGGGCGGGGCGTGGAGAGGTCGTTGCCACGCATCGTGCTGAAGCGCAGGAATTCCTCTGTGACCCGCACGCACACATGATGGCGCCCCAGGTCTGCCGGGTCGGCTTCGCAACAACCGGTACGCAACCAGCCCGTCAGGGGGTCGTAGCTGCAGGCCAACAGGGGCCCGCCCAAAACGTTGAGCTCATCGCTCACCGGCATGTCTTCGGTGCTCAATCTGGATATCCTTGAGGATTGGAACTCTGCCAGCGCCAGGTATCAACGCACATTTCGTCGATACCCCGCTCGGCGCGCCAGCCCAGCAATTGCTCTGCCAATGCAGTTTCAGCATAGCACTGGGCCACATCCCCGGCACGGCGCTCGACAATTTCGTAAGGCACCGGACGGCCACTGGCCACCTCAAAGGCCCGCACCACGTCCAGCACGCTGTACCCGCGCCCGGTTCCCAGGTTGACCGTCAGCACGCCGGTCTGTTCCGCCAGCCGGCGCACAGCCGCCACGTGACCCTTGGCCAGATCCACCACATGGATGTAATCCCGCACGCCGGTACCATCCGGGGTCGCGTAGTCGCCGCCAAACACCCGCAAGCGCGGCAGGCGCCCGACCGCCACCTGACTCACGAAGGGCATCAGGTTGTTGGGCAGGCCGTTCGGATCTTCACCGATGCGGCCGCTCGGGTGGGCGCCCACCGGGTTGAAGTAGCGCAGCAGCGCCACCCGCCATTCCGGATCTGCCTTGGCCAAGTCGCTCAGCACGAACTCCATCATCCACTTGGTGCGGCCATAGGGGTTGGTGGGCCCGGTGGGGAAATCCTCACGGATCGGCACACTGGCCGGGTCGCCATACACGGTGGCCGATGAGCTGAACACCAAAGACTTGACCCCAGCCTCGGCCATGACTTGGGCCAGGGCCACGGTGCCAGCGATGTTGTTATCGTAGTAACGCAGGGGCTGGGCCACCGACTCCCCCACCGCCTTGAGGGCGGCAAAGTGAATCACGGCCTCAACTGCATGGGCCGCAAAGATTTCACGCAGGGCCTGCTTGTCGCGGATGTCGGCCTGATAAAAACCCTTGAGCGGGCGGCCAGCCAGTTCCTCCACCCGGCGCAGGGCTTCCGGCTTGCTGTTGCTGAAGTTGTCGACCACCACCACTTCATAGCCGGCGGCCATCAACTCGATGCAGGTATGGGAGCCGATATAGCCGGCACCGCCGGTCACCAGGATCACGGACATGGGGAACTCTCACTCAGATCAGATAAATTGAAAGGAAGATGATACCGGCTAGCGCACAACGGAGCGGCGTATTAAATCGCACCCTCGGTATGCATCTGTGTAATTCGTGCGCTATCGTAGCCAAGAGCCGCCAGCAATTCGTCGGTGTGGGCCCCCAGAGCCGGCCCCAGCCATTCGGTGCCGCCGGGGGTTTCGGTGAGGCGCGGCACGATGCCAGGGATGCGCAGGGCTTGGCCGTCGGGCAGCTCCACCTGCTCCAGCATGCCCCGGGCAGCAAACTGGGCGTCCTTGAACATGTCGGCCACCGAATACACCGGACTCACCGGCACTTCGGCCTGTTCCAGCACGGCGAGCACCTGTTCCGCATCATGGGCGCCCACCCAGGCATCGATGGCGGCGTACAGCTCGGCGGCGCGCAGGTCGCGGCCCGCGTTGTCCTTCAAATCCGGCGCAGCGGCCAGATCGGGGCGCCCAATGGCACGCATCAGGCGCTGGAAGATCGCATCGCCATTGCCGCCCACGATGATGTGGCGCCCATCGCGGGTGGTATGGGTGTTGGACGGGGTGATGCCGGGCATGATGTTGCCGGTGCGCTCACGCATGAAGCCGAACATGTCGAACTCGGGCACCATGCTTTCCATCATCGCAAACACTGCCTCGTAGAGGGCCACATCCACCACTTGCCCCTTGCCGCCGTTCACCTCCCGGTGGCGCAGGGCCATCAACGCCCCGACCGCCGCCCACAGGGCCGCAATCGAATCGCCAATCGAAATCCCGGTGCGCACCGGCGGACGGTCGGCAAAGCCGGTTACGTACCGCAGCCCACCCATGGATTCACCAATCGCGCCAAAGCCGGGTCTATCCTTGTACGGGCCGGTCTGGCCAAAGCCCGACAGGCGCACCATCACCAGCCCGGGGTTGAGGGCAGAAAGGGCCTCCCAGCCCAAACCCAGCTTTTCCAGCACGCCGGGGCGGAAGTTTTCCACCACGATGTCGGCCTGGGCCGCCAGCTGGCGCACCGCCTCGGCCCCTTCCGGGTGCTTGAGATTGGCGGTAAAGGATTTTTTGTTGCGGGCCTGCACCGCCCACCAGAGGGAAGTTTCCCCGTGCATCTTGCGCCACTTGCGCAGGGGGTCGCCCCCGTCGGGGGATTCGATCTTGATCACCTCGGCGCCAAACTCGGCCAGGATGCGGGTACAGAAGGGCCCGGCGATCAGGGTGCCCAGTTCGAGGACTTTGACGCCGGCCAGGGGCTTGTTCATGGACGATCCTTCAGGAGGCATGGCCCCCCAGCAGGCAGGCCGGAAACAGGGTATAGGTTGGCAATCTAAACGGGGCGGCGCTCCACCAAAGCCTGGGCGATGGTGCCGGTGTCGGTATGCTCCAGCTCGCCGCCCACCGGGATGCCCCGGGCAATACGACTCACCCGGATACCCCGGGGCTGGAGCAGCTCTGAAATCATGTGGGCGGTGGCTTCACCTTCGTTGGTGAAGTTGGTGGCCAGGATCACCTCCTGCACCCGCCCATCGGCGGCCCGGGCGAGGAGCTTTTCCAGGCCCAGTTCCCGGGGGCCCACGCCATCGAGGGGCGAGAGGCGCCCCATCAACACGTAGTAGAGCCCGTGGTAGCTGTGGGTCTGCTCCAGCATGGCCAGGTCGGCAGGCATTTCCACCACGCACAGCAAACCCTGGTCGCGGCGCGGATTGGCGCAGCGCGCACACACCTCGTCTTCGCAGAAGCTATTGCAGCGGGTGCAATGGCGCAGCACCTCCAGGGCATGCCCCAGGGCGCCGGCCAGCCGCGCCGCGCCGCGCTGATCCCGCTGCAGCAGGTGATAGGCCATGCGCTGGGCGGATTTGGGCCCCACCCCGGGCAGGCAGCGCAGGGCTTCGATCAGGGCATCAAGACTGGACGGACTGCTCACGTGGGCGACTCCCGACAGCAAAACCGGGGCCAGGCCCCGGTTTGCAGTATTGCTGAACTGCTGAGCTACTGAACTGCTCAGCAGCGGAACGGCTGAATACGCACTCAAGCGTACTGGCGCGATGCCAGCGCGCTCAGAACGGCAGCTTGAAGCCCGGGGGCAGATTGAGGCCAGCAGTGAAACCGGCCATCTTTTCCTGGGAGGTGGCTTCCACCCGGCGCACGGCGTCGTTCACGGCGGCGGCGATCAGGTCTTCGAGCATTTCCTTGTCGTCCATCACCGAGGGGTCGATGGTGACGCGGCGCACGTCGTGCTTGCAGGTCATGGTGATCTTCACCATGCCGGCACCGGCCTGGCCTTCGACTTCGATGCTGCCGAGGCTGTCCTGCACCTTTTTCATGTTGTCTTGCATTTGCTGGGCCTGCTTCATCAGGCCGGCGATTCCGCCCTTCATCATGGTATGGATCTCCAGTGAGGTTTAGGTTGTTCACACTGCCTTGACCGAACCCTCGTCGAGGGTCGCGCCAAAGCGATTCTGCAATTCATGGACAAACGGATCCTGGGCCAGGGCATTCCGGGCCAGGGCCAAGCGCTCGGCCTTGAGGGCCTGATTGCGCCGGGCGGGGGTTTCGGTGGCGATCTCGCCCACATCGAGCTGCACCCGTACCGGGCGGCCCAACTGGGCAGAGAGGGCCTCCTGCAATTTCTCGGTTCCGCCCCGACTGAGCTTGAGCAGGTGGGAGAAAGCGCTATCGAGGCGCAGGCGGAACAGGTCGCCCTCCACCGCCAGCAGTTCGCTGTTGAGGGCCAACTCCCGGTTCATCCCGCCCAGATCCAGCTGATGCTGGAGCGCATGCCAGTCGATGCCATCCACCGGCACCGCCGGGGCCACAGGCTGAACGGGTGCAGCGGCCACCGGCGCAGGCACGGAAGCGACCGGAGCCGGGGCTACAGGCGCCGCAGCAGGCGGCGCAACCGGGGCTGCCGAACGCGTAGTGGGTGCAGCGGGCGCAGACTCAGCCGGCAGGCCGTGGGCCTCGGGGGGCAGGTCTTCCCAGGGGGGAATGCTGCTGCCGCCGTAGCTGCCGTAATCGGCGCTTTCCTTGCGGGCCGGGGCCGGGGCCGGAGCGGGTGCGGGTGCAGGACGCGAGGCCATCACAGGTGCAGGCCGGGGAGCGACGGGGGCAGACGCTACCACAGGCGCAGACACTGCCGGCGGCGTGGGTGCCGGAGCTTGGGCCGATGCGGGGGCCGATGCCGGAGCCGGAGCCGGAGTAGGCACGGGCAGAGGCCGGGCCTGACCACTGCCGCCATCGCCGCTGGCGAGCACCGCCCCCAGGCCAGGCGGCTGATCCGGGCGGAAGGCGAACAGGCGCAGGAGGGTCATGGAGAAGCCCGTGGCTTCATCCGGCGCCAAGGGCAGCTCATCGCGCCCGTGGATGGTGATCTGATAGGCCAGTTGCAGGAACTCGGCATCGAAGGCCGTGCTGTAGGGGGCAAGCCGGGCCGCTTCGAATTCGTCGCCCAGGGCCTGGGGCGCCAGTTGCAGCAGCGCAATCCGGTGCAGCAGGGTGGACAGGGACTGGAGCGCCGCATCAAACGAGAGGCTACGGGCCTCCATGCTGTGGGCTGCGTCCATCAGGGCCCCCACATCGCCCGCCTTGAGGGCATCCAGCAGGGCGTAGAGGTGGTCATCCCCCACCGTGCCGAGCATGTCCTGCACCGCCTGTTCCTCGACCTTGCCTGCCCCGTGGGCGATGGCTTGGTCGAGCAGGGACAGGGCATCCCGCATCGAACCGTTGGCGGCCTTGGCGATGGGGCGCAGGGCGGCGGGCTCGAAGGGCACTGCTTCAGCCTCAAGGAGGCGAGTCAGGTGGCCCACGATGTGGCCCTGGGGCATCTGCTTGAGGTTGAACTGGAGGCAGCGGGACAGCACCGTAACCGGGATCTTCTGCGGATCGGTGGTGGCGATGATGAACTTGACGTGCTCGGGGGGCTCTTCCAGGGTTTTGAGCATCGCATTGAAGGCGTGCCCGGTGAGCATGTGCACTTCGTCGATCATGTAGACCTTGTAGCGCCCCTGGACCGGCGCATACACCGCCTGATCCAGCAGGGCCGCCATGTCGTCCACCCCCCGGTTGGAAGCGGCGTCCATTTCGACGTAATCGGGGAAGCGATCGGCATCAATGGCGCGGCAGGCGGAGCATTCGCCGCAGGGCGTTGCGGTGATGCCGGTCTCGCAGTTGAGCGCCTTGGCCAGGATGCGGGAAATGGTCGTCTTGCCCACCCCCCGGGTTCCGGTGAACAGGTAGGCGTGGTGCAGACGGCCAGTGGAGAGGGCATGGGTCAGGGCACGGACCACATGCTCTTGCCCGACGAGTGTCTCAAAGCTGCGCGGGCGCCACTTGCGGGCGAGTACTTGGTAAGCCATGGCGGAATTCTAGCAGGCCCGCGCACCGGCTCGGGCGCGCATGAAAAAGGGGCGCCTTGTGGGGCGCCCCTCGGAATTGGGGTGGCGAGCCAGACCCCCGGCACTAGCAGGAAACGGCTGTGGCTGCTGCCTTCCGGCCCTGACCAGATTCACCGCTCTGCTATGCGGGGAGACCCGCCACGACGCATTCTAACAAAGCTTCCCAAAATTACCTAATCTTTGTTGCCAGGCGCGGGTTTGAGGGGCAGCCGGATCTCCACCACCAACCCACCGCCAGGCCGGTTGCGGGCCTGGATGCGGCCTCCGTGGGCCTCGACGGCCCGCTTGGCAATCGCCAACCCGAGGCCGAAGCCGGTAGCCGTGTAGCCATTCGGCCCCCGGTAGAAAGGCTCGAAGATGGCGCCCAGATCCTCTTCCCGCACGCCGGGGCCCTGATCCTGCACCCGCAGCACAAACGCCGTGCCCGAAGGGTCGCCCTCCTGGGGGCCTTCAACCCCGGCATAAACTTCCACCCGGGTATGCTCGGGGGTGTATTTGACGGCGTTGCGGATGATGTTCTCAAACGCCCGCTGGATGGGCTCGGAGCGTACCCGCAGCACGGCCTCCCCTACCCCCTGGAAAACCAGGCTGCGTTGCTGGGCCTCGGCTTCAAAACCCGCATCATCAGCAATGGCGGCGCACAGATCCACCAGCTCAAGCTGTTCCTCGGGCTCGTCCCGGGCGCCCGCATCCAGCCGGGCCAGGGTCAGGATCTGGCCCACCAGCTCATCAAGGCGCACCACCTCCCGGTCGATCCGCTCCATGGTCATGCCCAGCTTGGCCGGATCCTGG